>JAGRKR010000224.1 GCA_020442225.1 Hyphomicrobiaceae bacterium
ATGCCCATGAGCAGGATGATGCCGATCAGGGCGATGAGCGACAGATCGATCCCCGTCAGCATCAGCGCGAGCACGGCGCCGATGCCGGCCGAGGGCAGCGTCGTCAGGATCGTGAAGGGGTGGATGAAGCTCTCGTAGAGCACGCCGAGCACGATGTAGATGGTGATGATCGCGGCCAGGATCAGCCAGGGCTGGCCGGCGAGCGACTTCCTGAACTCGGCGGCGTCGCCGAAGAACGTGCCGGTGACGGAGGTCGGCATGGCGACCGACTTCTGGGCATCGGCAAAGGCCTTCACCGCGTCGCTCAGCGAGGCGTCTGGCGCGAGATTGAAGCCGATCGTGACGGCCGGGAACTGCTCCTGATGCTCGATCGACAGGGGCGTCGTGGAGCGGGTCACGCGCGCGACCGCGGACAGCGGAATCTGCTGGCCCGAAGACGACGGCACGAAGATGCGCGCGAGATCGCCGGGAGCGCGCTGGTAGTCCGGATGCGCCTCGATGATGACGCGATACTGGTTCGCCTGACCGTAGATGGTCGAGATCTGCCGCTGGCCGAAGGCATCATAGAGGGCGTCGTTGATGGCGGCCATCGTGATGCCGAGCCGGGTGGCGGTCTCGCGATCGACATGCAGCAGCGCACGCAGCCCGCCGTCCTGGGCTTCCGATGCCACGTCGCGGAGGACGGGCGAGCTCTTGAGGGCCTCCACCAGCTTCTTCGACCAGAGATCGACATCCGCCTGGTTGGTGCCGACCAGCGTGTACTGGTAGAGGGCGCGGCTGACGCGTGTGCCGATCTGCACGTCCTGGATCGGCTGGAAGAATACAGTGACCCCGGCGATCGTGGTCACCTTGTCCTTCAAGCGGGCGATGATCCCGGTGACGAACGTCTTGCGGACGTCGCGCGGCTTCAGGACGATGGCGATGCGGGCCGCGTTGGGTGTCGGATTGGCGGCGCTGATGCCAACGACGGAGACAACGCCCTCGACGTCGGGATCGCGGCGGATGGCTTCGACCACCTTGTCCTGCAGCCGCTTGATCTCGGCGAACGACACGTCCGGCGCCGCCTCGACGGAGGCGGTCACGAGGCCGGTATCCTGTGTCGGCAGGAAGCCCTTGGGCACGATCATGTAGAGCCACACCGTCAATACGACGGTCAGCGCCGTGGCGAGGATCATCAGCATCTGGCGATCGAGGACGTAGAGGATCGTGCGGTGGTAGAGCCCGATCGTGCGGTCGACGAGGCCGTTGAAGAAGCCGCTGATGCGGCTCTGGCTTCCCGGCTGGCGATGGCGCAGCAGGCGGGAGCAGAGCATCGGCGTCAGCGTCAGAGAGACGATGGCCGACACGACGACGGCGATGGTGAGGGTCAGCGCGAACTCGCGGAACATGCGCCCGACGAGGCCGCTCATGAAGAGGAGCGGGATGAACACCGCGATCAGCGAGGCGGTCAGCGAGATCACGGTGAAGCCGATCTCCTTGGCGCCCTCGAGCGCCGCCTCCATGGGCCGCTTGCCCCGCTCCATGTGGCGGACGATGTTCTCGATCATGACGATCGCGTCGTCGACGACGAAGCCCGTGCCGATGGTCAGCGCCATCAGCGAGAGATTGTCGAGGCTGAAGCCGGCAAACCACATGACGCCGAACGTCGCCACGAGGGAGACCGGCAGCGTAATGCCGGCGATGATCGTGGCCCTGATATCCTTGAGGAACAGGAGCACGACGAGCACCACCAGGACGACGGCCAGCACCAGCGTGAACTGCACGTCGTGGACCGACGCGCGGATGGTGCCCGTCCTGTCGTGGACCACGGTGAGGCGGGCGCCGGCCGGCAGAGCGCGCTGCAGCCGGGGCAACTCGCGCTTGAGGCGGGCCACGGTCTCGATGACGTTGGCGCCGGGTTGACGCAGCACGTCGATGACGACGGCCGGCGAGCCCTGATACCAGGCGCCGACGCGGGAGTTCTCGAGGCCGTCGACGACGTCGGCGACATCGCCGAGCACGACGGGCGCGTTGTTGCGATAGGCGATGATGACGGCGCGGTAGGCGTCCGCGCTCGTGAGCTGGTCGTTGGCCGCGATGGTGTAGGACTGGTGGCGGCCGTCGAGGGCGCCCTTGGGGCCGGAGACGTTGGCGGCGACGATGGCGTTGCGCACGTCGGCCATGCTGAGGCCGTAGCCGGCGAGGCGGGCGAGGTTCACCTGGATGCGCACGGCGGGTTTGATTCCGCCCTGCACGGAGACGTGGCCGACGCCGCTCACCGAGCTGAGCCGCTGGGCGAGCAGGGTGTCGGCGAGGTCGCTCAGCGTGCGCAGGGAGACGGTATCGGAGGTCAGCGCGACCGTGACGATCGGAGAGTCGGCCGGGTTCACCTTCGAGTAGGTCGGCGGATAGGGCAGCGTGCGTGGCAACGTCGAGGCTGCGGAATTGATCGCCGACTGCACGTCCTGCGCGGCCGCGTCGATGTCGCGGTCGAGGCCGAACCGCAGCGTCACCTGGCTGATGCCGTAGGAGCTCGACGAGGTCATGGTCTCGAGCGCGGGAATCTGTCCGAAGGCCCGCTCGAGGGGCGCCGTCACCAGCTTCGACATGGTGTCGGGACTTGCGCCCGGCAGCCGCGTCGTGACCTGAATGGTCGGAAAATCGACCTGCGGCAGGGACGAGACGGGCAGGTTCCAGTAGCCGAGCGCACCACCGAGGACCACTGCAAGCGCGATGAGCGCGGTGGCGATGGGACGGCGGATGAAGGGCGAGGAGACGCTCATCAGCCGCCCTCGGTCTGCTTGCGTCGGCCGCGCCCCTTGCCGCGCTTGGAGGGATCACGCCCCTTGCGCGCGCCGGGATCGCCGGCGACGGGCTTCGTGGCTGTGCCCGGCGTACCCTGCTCCTCGGTGCGCGTCACCAGGACCCGGGAGCCGTCGCGCAGGCGGTTGAAGCCGCTCGTCACCAGCACGTCGCCGGGCGCGACGCCCTTGGAGATCACGCTCTGGCGGTCGTCCTGGAGCGAGACGGTGACGGGGCGGAGAGCCACCGTCTGGCCGGGGCCGACGACGTAGACGAACGTGCCAGTCGGACCCTGCTGGATGGCGGCGGTGGGAACGGCTGTAACCTGGCGGAGCATCTCGACAAGCAGGCGTACGTTGACGAACTGGCCGGGCCAGAGCTGCAGCTTGTCGTTGGCGAACTCTGCCTTCATGCGCACGGTGCCGGTGGTCTGGTCGACCTGGTTGTCCACGACCTGGAGCACGCCCTCGTCGAGGATGCCGCGGCGGTCGGCGTCGAACACCGTGACCTTCACGGCGCCGCGGGCGAGCGCGCGATTGATGTCCACGAGCTGCTGCTGCGGCATGGTGAAGAGCACGGAGATCGGCTTCACCTGCGTGATGACGACGATGCTCTGATCGCCGGAGGCGCGCACGATGTTGCCTTCATCGACCTGGCGGATGCCCGTACGCCCGTCGATGGGGGCGACGATCGTCGTGTAGTCGAGGATGGCGCGGGCGCTGGCGATGGCGGCCTCGTCGGCCTTGAGCTGGGCCGTCAGCTGGGCGATCAGCGCGCGCTGGGTGTCGATGGTCTTGATGGCCACGACGTTCTTCGGCACGGCCATGTAGCGCTCGAGGTCGCGTTTGGCGTTGGCGAGCTGGGCCGCGGTCAACGCCTTCTTCGCCAGGGCCTGGTCGAGCTGGGCCTGATAGGTGATGGAGTCGATGCGCGCGAGCACGTCGCCCTTTTTGACGTCCTGCCCCTCCTTGAAGGCGATGGCCATGATGCGGCCGTCGATCTGGGGCTTCACGGTCACGGTCTTGAGCGGGCGGGCGCTGCCGATGCCCTCGAGGTAGACGGGCACGTCCGCGGCGACGGCGGCGGTGGCGAGCACGGGGACCGGGGCGTTGCGCGGGGGACCCCGCCGCGTGTTCTTTTCTTTCGGCGGGCTCTGCAGCATGGCGAGCGCGACGACCCCGCTGAAAAGGGACCCGACGACCACGATCGCCAGCAGGCGCTTCAGCCACTTTGCCATCTCAGGTCCTCGTCCCTTTGTCCGGTTCGGTGCTCGGCTGCTGCGGGGTCCATGGCTGGGGAGCCGCTCTCCGCCGGTTCCGAACGCCGGCGGAAGGTTGGTCACACTTGGCGTAACGCGCGATGCCGGACATTTCCGGCGCTGGAGTCGCGGGTTCGTGTGGCATAGTGCTTTGTGAGGGGCACGGCCGTGGCGTGCAGACTCTGCCGGGGCCATTGAGTGTGCAACACGAACGAACGTGAGCATGCGGGCAAGAATTGCCCGGTTGTCCAGCGGATTCGTACGCGCGGCTGCATGCCCGCGCAGCGAACCGGTCCAGGGGAGGGAACGGCATGTCCCAGGTGATCCGTCTCGGAAACGTCAGCGTCGAGCGACTGGTGGAGCAGGAGGGGCCGATCTTCGAACCCCTTGAATTCTTTCCGTCTTTGACGCGCGAGGTGCTCGATGCCAACCGTGCGTGGCTCGAGCCGACCTATATCGATCCCGCCACCGGCAAGATGATCCTGTGCGTGCAAAGCTACCTCGTGCGCACGCCGCACCACACGATCCTCGTGGATTCCTGTGTCGGCAACCACAAGTCCCGGCCGTCGCGGCCGATGTGGGACATGATGAGCGGCGACCGCTACGAGAAGAACCTGGCGGCCGCCGGACTCGGCGTCGCAGACATCGACTTCGTGATGTGCACGCACCTGCACGTCGATCACGTCGGC
>JAGRKR010000225.1 GCA_020442225.1 Hyphomicrobiaceae bacterium
ACTATCGTGCTCACCGAGAAAGAACGGGCCCATGCCGCGGGGGGCATCTCCGCCTTGCGCACGGTTCTCGATCTTGATGACTTCGGCGCCGAGGTCGGCGAGATACATCGAACCGAAAGGGCCTGCGCCGAAGTTCTCGAACGTCAGGACTCGCAAGCCGCGCAGGGGGAGGAAAAGTTCGTTCATGCCGTTGCCTTCGATCCTGTCCTGGGCCGGACGTCAGAGAGGATGCCGTTCGAGTAGCTGGCGGGCGATGATGATCCGCTGCATTTCGTTGGTGCCTTCGCCGATGCACATCAGCGGCGCGTCGCGGTAATACCGCTCGACATCGAAATCGGTCGAGTAGCTGTAACCGCCGAAGATGCGCATGGCCTCGAGACTGTTCTCGACACCGGCTTCGGAGGCGAACAGCTTGGCCATGCCGGCCTCGAAGTCGGCGCGCTCGCCGCGGTCGATGGCGCGGGCTGCATTCTCGACCAGCAGGCGGGCAGCGGTGGTGCGCGTCACCATGTCGGCGAGCTTCAAGGCAATGGCCTGATGCTCGTGGATGTACTTGCCCATGGTCTTGCGCTGCTGGGAGTACTTGACGGCCTCGTCGAGGGCCGCCTGGGCGACGCCGACGCCGCGCGCCGCCACGTTGAGGCGGCCGAGCTCGAGACCGGAGATGGCGCACTCCATGCCGCGCCCCTCGACCTCGCCAATGAGCTTGTCGGCGGAGACTTTGAAGTCCTCGAACACGAGCTCGGCGGAATCGATGCCCTTGTAGCCGAGCTTCTCGAGCTTCTTGGAGACGCGAAAGCCCGGCCCCTTCTCGGCGAGGAACATGGAGATGCCGGCCTTGCGCGGCTCGGCCGTGGGGTCCGTCTTCACGAGCAGCGCAAAGCAGGTGCCGTGGATGCCGTTGGAGATCCAGGTCTTCGTGCCGTTGATGACGTAGCTGCTGTTGCCCTCCTTGCGGGCAGAGGTGCGGATCGCCTGCAGGTCGGTGCCGGTATCGGGCTCGGTCAGCGCGAGGCCACCGCGCACCTCGCCCGTCGCGAACCGCGGCAGGAAATGGCGGCGCTGCTCCTCGGTGCCCATCTTGTCGACGATGCGCGCCATGATCAGGTGCGAGTTGATGATGCCGGAGACGCTCATCCAGACACGGGAAATGCGCTCGATCACCTTGGCGTAGGTCGAGGGCTTGAGGCCGAGCCCGCCATACTTCTCGGGGATGATGCAGCCGAACAGGCCGAGCTCCTTCATGCGCGCGACGATCTCCTCGGGGTAGATGTCGTCGTGCTCGAGCTTCTGGGCGTAGGGCGCCACCTCGCGGGCCAGGAACTTGTCCACGGCCTCTAGGATGAGGCGCTCCTGCTCGAGCTCATCGGCGGCAAGGCTGGTCGGATCGGCAGTCACGGACGGACTCCAGTTCAGGTCGAGGAAAACGCCGCCCCGGCCGGCGCCGACCGGGGCATCACACGAGGCATCCCGCGCTCAGGCGCAGGCCGGCGAAAACACCTTGAGGGCGTCGGCACCCCTCGGCGCGCCTTCGAGACCGAGCATGGCGCCGGCCATGCGGTCCGCCGCCTCCTCGTCGCACGCCATGGCGACGTTGCCGCGGAACTTCTCGACGATCTCGTCGTTGCTGAGCGGCCGGTCGGCGGCGCCGCGATTGATGTGCTCGCGGTGACTGAGCTTGCGCCCGTCGTCGAGCGTGACGGTCACCTCCCCGGAATAGGCTTTGGGATAGGGGCTGTCGACGTAGGCCCCGTAGCGCACCTTGCGGGTGAGTGCGAGGACGTCGGGGTCGGTGAGCGTCTCGGGCTCGAGCTCGGCGAGCGTGAAGCGATTGCGCACGAAGGCGGCCGCCGTCAGGTATTGAAGCGAGAACTGCGCGTCATAGGCCGTGGCCGGCGCCAGCTTCGGCGCTTCCGGCTCGCAGATTACCTTGAACACGCCCTCGGGCACCGTCGCCTCGATCTGGGTGATGCGGCGCCAGTCGACGCCCTGCTTGGCGAGCGCCAGCGCGGCATCGATGCACCCGTGCGTCATGTGGCAGGCGGGATAGGGCTTGATCGCCACCTGCTTCAACTCCCAGACCTTGCCGAGATCCGCCGTCGCGAAGCTGTAGTCGGCGCGGCCGGCCTCCTTGCCGAGATAGGCGTTGAAGACGCCGAAACGCCCTTCGTAGGGCTCTGACGCGCCGACGAACCCTTCGCGCGCCATGGCGGCCGCCGTCAGACCAGCCTGCGCCGCCCAGCCCGGATGCAGGCGCTTGTTCCAGGCGCCGTTCTCGAGGAACTGCAGCGAGCCCGAAGCGAGCGACAGCGCGATGCCCTGGGCGTTGCGCATCTCCTTCTCGTTGAGGCCCATGAGACGACCGGCCGCGAGCGTGCAGCCGAAGACGCCGATCATGCCGGTCGGATGGAAACCGACCAGATGGAACCCGCCCTGGGCCACCTCGCCGAGGCGCGAGGCGACCTCGACACCGATCACGTAAGCCGTGACCATGGCCTTGCCGGACGCGCCGACGTGTGCCGCCGCCGACAGCACGGTTGGAAGGATGCTCGCCGTCGGATGCACGACGCCACCCATATGCGTGTCGTCGAAATCGAGACCGTGGCAGAGGAAGCCGTTGACCATCGCGGCGTCGCGCATCGACAGCGCCGCGGGCATACCGAGCACCGGCACCGACCCGGCGCCGCCGAGGCCGCGCACCGCCGTCAGCATGCGATGGGCGAAATCGTAGCGCGTCGAGGCGACGGCGATACCGGCCGCATCCAGCATGTGATGGAGCGCGCGCCGGCGCACGGGCTCCGGGATCGCGTCGTGCCGCGTGCGGCAGGCGAAGGCGGCGAGCCGCACGGCGATCTCCTCGGCGTCGGGACGCGCCTTGGCCTCGGCCTCCGGCATCTTCTTCAACGCTGTCTGCGGCTTGCGAGCCATGTCGGTCTCCTCTCGAGCGCGTGCTTCGCGCACGGCGGCATCAAACGCCCGTTGCCTTCGTCGCGGCCGGGCCATATGGTCCGGACAACACTAGCCAATCTCTCCGACCTGCAAAAGACGTCATATGCCCCCACCTCTGGCTTCCGACCGATCGCGTGGTCCGGGCAGCGCCTCACCCCGCCTGACGTCGCCGGGCGGGCTGCCGGCGCTGCTCGGCGTCGTCACGGGTGTGCAGGCGCTGGCGACCTTCTCCGTGCTGGCCTTGCCGCAGGTGGCGCCGACGGTGACCGCGAGCCTCGGTGTGGGCGCTGAGTGGATCGGCTACCAGGTGAGCCTCGTCTATCTGACCGCGGCCATCGCATCGGCCTCGGCCGGGGCCTTCGTGCGCCGTCTCGGCCCTTGCCGGGCCAGTGTCATCGCCCTGCTCATGAGCGCGCTCGGCATGATCGGCATCGCCTCCGGACATCTGCTGATGATCGCCGTGGCCTCGCTGCTCGTCGGCGTCACCTACAGTTTGACCAACCCTGCCGCCTCGCACCTGCTCATCCGCTTCGGCCCACCCTCCTACCGCAACGTCATCTTTGCGCTGAAACAGACGGGCGTGCCGCTCGGTGCCCTGCTCGGCGCCCTGCTCATGCCGACGCTCAGCCAGAAGTTCGGCTGGCAGACGGCCTTCGCCGGCGGCGCGCTCATGCTCGTCCTGCTGGCGCTCGTGGCCTGGCCGATGCGGGCGCACTGGGACGACGACCGCCAGCCCTCCGCGCCCCTGCGCGGCCAGCTTCTCGGCGGCGTCAAGACGGTCTACCGCAGTCGCATCCTCTGGGGCCTCTCGGTGCTCGGCTTCGTCTACTCGGGCATCCAGGTGACGCTGATGTCGTTCACCGTCACGCTGCTCGTCAAAGACCTCGGCTGGGACCTCATCTCGGCCGGCTACGTGGCGGCCGCCATGAACGCCAGCGGCGCGATCGGACGCATCTGCTGGGGCTTCCTGGCCGACCGGACGGGCAAGGGCAGTCTCGTGCTTATCGCCATCGGCATCGGCTCCACCTTCGTGGCCCTGGCCGTCTCGCGTCTCACCTCATCCTGGCCGACGGCCGGCGTGACGGGCCTGCTCATGCTCTACGGCTTCCTCATCGTCGGCTGGAACGGCGTGTTCATGGGCGAAATCGCCCGCGCCTCGACGCCCTCCGAGGTCGGCGCGGCCACCGGCGGCGGCCTCGTCTTCTGTTTCATCGGCGTGGTCATCGGACCGACGCTCTATGCCTTGCTCTACAAGAGCATCGGCAGTTATGCGCTAACCTTCGGCGTGCTCTCCGCGGTGACGCTGATCGGCTCTTTCAAGCTGTGGCTGGCGAGCCGCCCGGCCACGCCGGCCGACGTCAAGACCGGCTGAGCCGTTTCGACCAGGCCGGCCCATTGCAGCGCCGCCGATCCCTCCGACCGCCCTGTATGCAGCGGCCTCGCGGCCAGCCCCCTCATTCCTGCATTGCTGCAATGCAATATCCTCGGTTTTGCAGCGCAATGTGGCATGCCATATTCCATGCAACGCCGACCCGCACCAAAAGAGGTGATCCATGGCCACTCTCGCCACGTCCAGCCACCACCACACCGCCATTCATCCGGCAACATCCGGCCTTCGCGGCGCTTTCGCATGGCTCTTTGCAGCCCTCGACAGCTTCCTGTTGGCCCGCGCGGCGCTCTCCCGTTACGAGGAGCTGCGCATGGCTGGCGTCCCGCAGGACAAGATCAGCAAGGATCTGCTCGAGAACTACTTCTCGAAGCGCTGACGACGGTCGGCGCGCGCGAGCGGCGCACACGAGGCGCCCTGCTCGCAGCATCTCACGTCTGAACCGACACAAGAGGCCCTTCCGGCGCAGGAGGGCCTTTTGTCTTCGCCAAGAGGCAACGCCAGCCCCCCTTGCGGACCAGATCGGACCGTCGCCGGCGCGGGCGTGACCGAAGGCCGATTGACAGCCCCAGCCCCCCTCAATAAAACGAGACACAACGTCTCGCTTTCATTCGTCCTGCGCGCGATGCGCCGTTCGTGGCCACCGCAGTCCCAAGGCGGCTGCGACGCCCTGTCGTCACGCACCCGTCGGACGCCGCCCGCACCGCTGCGCGGCAAGCCGAGGAGCCTGGATCCGTGCCCAGTCCGTCAGCGTGTCACCAGCGACGCCAGTGCGCCCTAGGCGCGCGCCAGGGTCACGCAAACGGTGTCCACGATATCGCTCACGCTGGCGCCACGCGACAAGTCCGATACCGGCCGGGCGAAGCCTTGCAGAAACGGCCCGATTGCCTTCGCGCCGGCCAGGTACTGCGTCAGCTTGTAGCCGATATTGCCGGCATCGAGGTCGGGGAAGACGAGAACGTTCGCTGCGCCGCCCACGACGGAGGGCGTCTTGAGTTTCTTGGCCGCGACCGCCGGCGCCAGGGCGGCATCGGCCTGCATCTCGCCGTCGACCGC
>JAGRKR010000226.1 GCA_020442225.1 Hyphomicrobiaceae bacterium
GTGCTGCTGCATCTCGTCGACGCGACGGAGCCGGATATCGCCGGCGCCTACAGGACGGTGCGGCGGGAGATCAAGGCCTACGGCGGCGGTCTGGCGCGCAAGAAGGAGATCGTCGCACTTTCGAAGTGCGATGCGGTCGGTCCCGAGGAGATCGCCGAGAAGGTGGCGTTGCTGCAGAAGGCCGCGCGCAAGAAGCCGCTCGTACTTTCCGCCGTTGCCGGCCTCGGAGTGAAGGAGGCCCTGTTCGCATTGGCGCGCGAGATCGGTCGCAAGACCTCTGCCGAGGACGAACTGGAGGCGGAGGACGGCAAGCCTCGCGGTGCGAGCGAGAGGGCGCCGTGGCGATCATGAGCATCTGTGCGCGTTCCTTGGAGGCATCGCAAGACCTATGGGCAAGGCTACGCAATTCAATGTCGTGCTCGACGATGGAAGGTGCGTGTGGGTCGAGGCGATGTACCTGCGGCAGACCTATGCGGGCTTCATCCAGGGGAGCCGTGCCTGGATGAACGAAAAGATCGTTGCGCGCATGCGAGACAAGCGGGTCTGGGCAGCCGTGCCGCAACACGCCGTCGTGCCCGAATGGTATCCCGCGGATACCGATCGGCGCTTTCCGCAATGGACCGTCGATGTGGTGATGACAAGCTACCCCGTCAGGGGCGGCTCAGGTGACGTCAACCGTGACGAGCAATCGTACCTGACGGTCTCGTTGATGACGGATACGCCGTTCGAGCCGACCGTCGCCGCGTTTCTGCGAACGAGCCTTGCCGCCATTCCGTGGGAGTCGGCCGCGGAAAACAGCGATATCCTGTAACTTGCGGCCAGCACTGCACACCCCGGCTCGCAATGGTGTCCGAGATGGAAACGAAGACGACTGCCACGTCGGCCCGTCGCGAATGGCGAGAGGCAAGGCGCATCGTAGTGAAGATCGGCTCTGCGCTTCTGGCTGATCGCGCCACCGGCGGCCTCAAGGCGGCATGGCTGGCCTCGCTCGCTGACGACATCGCCGAGCTGAGCCGCGACGGCCGCGAGGTGATCATCGTCTCCTCCGGCGCCATCGCCATCGGCCGGCACGTGCTCGGCCTGCCCAAGGGACCGCTGAAGCTCGAGGAGAGCCAGGCAGCGGCCGCCGCCGGTCAGATCGGCCTGGCCCATGCCTACCAGGAGATTTTTCGCGCCCGCGGACTGATCGTCGCCCAGGTGCTGTTGACGCTCGGCGACACCGAGGAGCGGCGCAAGTACCTCAACGCCCGCGGTACCATCGCGACGCTGTTGCGGCTCGGCGCCATTCCGGTCGTCAACGAGAACGATACGGTGGCGACCACCGAGATCCGCTACGGCGACAACGATCGCCTGTCGGCCCGCGTCGCCTCGATGATGAGCGCGGATTGCCTGGCGCTGCTGTCCGATATCGACGGCCTCTACACGGCGCCGCCGGCCCTCGACGCCAAGGCGAAGCGGATCGAGGAGGTGCGGGCCATCACGCCGGAGATCGAGGCCATGGCGGGCGACGCCGGCACGGAGCTGTCCAAGGGCGGCATGGTGACCAAGATCGAGGCCGGCAAAATCGCGCTCGCCGCCGGCACCAACATGGTCATCGCCTCCGGCAAGGTGATGCACCCGCTCAGGGCCATCGCCAGCGGCGCCCCGTGCACTTGGTTTATCGCGCCGTCCGATCCGGTTGCAGCCCGCAAGCGCTGGATCTCGGGCAAGCTCGAGCCGCGTGGCGTCGTCGTCGTCGATGCCGGTGCCGAGCAGGCGCTCGGGCAGGGGCGCAGTCTGCTGCCGGCCGGTGTTTCGCGTATCGATGGCAGCTTCGACCGCGGCGATTGCGTGATCATCCGCAGCGCCGACGGGCGCGAGCTCGGCCGCGGCCTCGCCGCCTATGCACGCGAGGATGCGGAGCGTATCATCGGGCGCAAGAGCAGCGAGATCGAGCGCATTCTCGGCTACAAGGGGCGGGACGAGATTGTGCATCGCGACGACATGGCCATGAACAGGACGCGAGAGATATGAGCGGCGCCAAGCAGAGAGCCGAGGCCACGCGCCGAGAGACCGCCGCCGACGGGGATGTCGGCGCGCTCATGGGCAGGCTCGGCCGTGCGGCGCGTGAAGCCGCCGCAGAGCTGGCGCTCGCCACCACGCAAGCCAAGAACGCGGCGCTGTCGGCCGCCGCTGCCGCCATCCGGGGCGACGTGGAGGCGATCTGCGCCGCCAATGCGCTCGACGTCGCCAAGGCGCGCGCGGCTGGCCGGCCGGCTGCATTCATCGATCGGCTATCACTGGACGCCGCCCGGATCGAGGCCATGGCGGCCGGCGTCGAGCAGGTTGCGGCGCTGGCCGATCCGGTCGGCGAGATTATGGCCGAGTGGACGCGGCCCAATGGCCTGGTCATCCAGCGCGTTCGCGTGCCGCTCGGTGTCATCGGCATCATCTACGAGAGCCGCCCGAATGTTACCGCCGATGCCGGTGCGCTGTGTCTCAAGTCCGGCAATGCCGTCATCCTGCGCGGCGGCTCCGACAGTCTCGCCTCGAGCCTCGCCATACGCGATGCGATGGCCAAGGGTCTCGCTGCGGCCGGCCTGCCCGATGCCGCCATCCAGATCGTGCCGACCGGCGATCGCGAGGCCGTGGGCCTGATGCTCAAGGGGCTCGGCGGCACCATCGACGTGATCGTGCCGCGCGGGGGCAAGAGCCTCGTGGCGCGCGTGCAGGAGGAGGCGCGCGTTCCCGTCTTCGCGCACCTGGAAGGCATCTGTCACGTCTATGTCGACAAGGCCGCAAGCCTCGACATGGCGCGGGACGTTGTCGTCAACGCCAAGATGCGCCGAACGGGCATCTGCGGGGCTGCCGAGACGCTGATCGTCGACAAGGCAGGCGCCGAGCGGTTGCTGGCGCCATTGGTCGCCGCGCTGCTGGAGGCCGGCTGCGAGGTGCGCGGCGACGCGGCGGCCGGCAGGATCGACCCGCGCGTGGTGCCGGCGAAGGAGGCGGACTGGTCGACCGAATATCTCGACGCCATCATCACAGTGGGGCTGGTTGACGGTGTGGACGGAGCCATCCGGCATATCGCACGCTACGGCTCGCAGCATACCGACGCGATCGTCACCGAGGATGCGCAGGCGGCCGAGCGGTTTCTTGCGCGCGTCGACTCCGCGATCGTGCTCTGGAATGCGTCCACTCAATTCGCGGACGGTGGCGAGTTCGGCATGGGAGCCGAAATCGGCATCGCCACCGGCAAGATGCATGCGCGCGGGCCCGTCGGGGTCGAGCAGTTGACGAGCTTCAAGTACGTCGTGCGCGGCAGCGGGCAGACGAGGCCCAAGTGACCACGCGCGTGCGGATTGCCGGATCGGGCGTTTACAGCGACAGGTCCGTGCCGTGAGGTCCCCGCGCGCCTCTGCCGCCCGTAGTGCACCGGTGCGGTTCGGCAGCCTCGCCGTGCGCGCACCGCTGGCGTCGGCTCATCAGCGCATCGGCCTGATGGGTGGCTCGTTCAATCCACCGCACCTCGGGCATCTCGAGATCAGCCTGATCGCGCTCGCCCGACTGCGTCTCGATCGCGTCTGGTGGATCGTCAGCCCCGGCAATCCTCTCAAGGAGCGCGGCCACCTGCCGGACGTGGCGACGCGCATCGCCATGGCGCGTGCCCTGGCGCGTGATCCGCGGATCGTGCCGACGGGCTTCGAGGCTGCGTTGCCGACCCCGTTTACCGCCGCGACGCTGGCTCACGTGCGGCTGCGGCAGCCGCGAACACACTTCGTCTGGCTGATGGGGGCCGACAATCTCGCCGGTTTCCATCGCTGGCGCTGGTGGCGCGACATCTTCGGGTTGATGCCCATCGCCGTTCTCGACCGGCCCGGCTGGCGCCTGCCTGCGCTGGCCTCTCCGGCCGCCAGGGCCTTTGCCGCGGCGCGACTGCCGGAGCAGCGGGCGGCGACGCTGGCAACCAGCCGGGCGCCGGCCTGGTGCTTTCTCACCGGGCCGCTCTGTCCACTCTCCTCGACGTTGTTGCGCTCGCGCGGCCTCGCCGATGCCGGCGAGACACACCGTTGACCGCGTCGGGCTGTCGCGCCGCCATGCGGGCCGCGATCTCTCGTGATTTCCGGGCCTTAACGGCGCGAGGGGAGGCGGGCCAAGCTGGCCTGACCATTGCGATAAGGTATTGAAATCACGCGACCGGCGCGGATATCATTTGTGTTGCGCGTCGCGGCCGGCGGTCGGGACGCGCGGCAAGACCGAAGCTGGCGCCGCTGGCTGCGGTCATGGACCGCTGCTGATCGAGAAACGATGAAAGGAAACTCACGACAAGATGCGAACGGCGCATGAGGCGGCCCGGCGTGGTACGCCTCCCGGAGAGCTCGTGTCCAAGCAACACGACCCTGAAGAGCTACTCAACCGGATCAGAGGCTGGCTCGACGATGCCAAGGCCGAGGAGATCGTCACCATCGATCTCAAGGGAAAGTCCGCTATCGGCGACTACATGGTGGTCGCCAGCGGCCGATCCGACCGACACGTCGGTGCCATTGCCGAGCAGGTTCAGCGCAAGCTCAAGGAGGCCGGCTGCGGCCGCGTCCGCCTGGAGGGCATGGCCAACTGTGATTGGGTTCTGATCGATACCGGAGATATCGTCGTCCACGTGTTCCGGCCCGAGGTTCGTGAGTTCTACAATCTCGAGAAGATGTGGCTTGCCGACCGGCCGGCCGACGCCGTCGCGAACTGATCGGCGGTCGGCCCCAGGCCAGGGCTGACGAGCAGCCGTATTTCGCCTGCCGCGTCCCGCGGTTCGCGAGCGCGCGTGCCGTTGTCGTAGCGACGCGCGGCGAGGGACGGACCCATGCGAATTGTCATTGCCGCCGTCGGGCGTTTGAAGGACGGACCGGAGCGCGAGCTCTATCGCCGCTATGTCGGGCGCTATGACGGCCTTGGCCGGGGCCTCGGACTGAAGCCGGTCAGCCTGAAGGAGATCGCCGAAAGCAGGGCGGACAACGCCACTGCGCGCGCTGCGGACGAGGCGCGTCGTCTCGTCGAGGCGAGCGATGGCGCGGCATTGCGCGTTGCGCTGGACGAGACGGGAAAGGTGATGAGCAGCGAGACCTTCGCGGCCTGGCTCGGCGAGCAGCGCGACCGCATCGGCGGCGACGTCGCCTTTCTGCTCGGCGGGCCGGATGGTCACGGCCCGGCGGTGCGCGAGAGCGCCCGTCTCACCCTCTCGCTGGGTGCGATGACGTTCCCGCACGGACTTGCGCGCGTTCTCCTGGTCGAGCAGTTCTATCGCGCCGCGACCATCATGGCCGGCCATCCCTATCACCGCTCATGAGCGCATCGCGATGCGGTCGAGCAGCCGTGCCGGCAGCAATCGTTTGAGAACAGGCGCGGCCCGAGCCGGCACCGTCACGCGATAGTGCAGGCGTGGGCGCTTGCTTTCGACAGCGTGCAGGAGGCTTTGGGCGACGGCCTCCGGCTCGAGCTTGAAGGCTTCCTTGCCGCCGCGCTCCATGGCGGCGAGGCGCGCCTCGTACGTCCGGCGATGCGGCGACCCGGTGATGTCGATGTTGGCGCGGAAAGCCTGGAGGGCGCGGGCGACGAAGCCGGTGCGTATCGGTCCCGGCTGGATGATCGCGACGGCGATGCCGCTGCTGGCAAGCTCGAGGCGGAGCGCGTCGCTCAGGCCTTCGAGCGCGAACTTCGAGGCGCAATAGGCCCCGCGGTAGGGCGCGCTCATGACGCCCAGGACCGAAGAGCACTGCACGATGCGGCCGCGCCCTGCCGCGCGCATGGCGGGGATGACGAGGCGCGTGAGCTCGTGTGTGCCGATCAGGTTCACCTCGAGTTGCCGGCGCAGGACGTCGGCCGTCAGATCCTCGACGGCGCCCGGCTGGCCATAGGCGGCGTTGTTGAAGATGGCGTAAAGGCGCCCCTCGGTGCGCTCCAGGGCCTCGCGTGCGCAGGCGGCGACGGAGGCGAGGTCGGAGAGCTCGAGCGGCAGCGCCTCGACGCTGTCCTGTTCCGCGAGCCTCGCCAGATCCTCGCTCCTGCGCGCAGTCGCCAGGACGCGCCAGCCGCGGCTCTTGAGGAGCCGCGCCGAGGCGAGACCGATGCCCGAGGATGCCCCCGTGACGAGAATCGAGCGATCGTTCGGGTTCGTCATGTCGCCGCGCCTTCTCCAGTATCGTCTCTCGATCCGGCGCGCCGGCTCCCAGGGCCACCGGCAGCGGCGGCGACGTCAACCCATGTAGAAGAACTCGTGCGAGGCCCCGACGATCTTCGGGTCAGGCGCGCCGACGACGGCTTTGTCCTTGCCGTCGTAGTCGATGGCGGCGAGCACCACGCGGATCGCGTTGAGCCGCGTGCGTCGCTTGTCGTTGGCGCGGATCACGGTCCAAGGGCATGTCGGCGTATGGGTAAAGCGGAAGATGTCCTCTTTGGCCTTCGTGTAGTCATCCCACTTCTTCATGGCGGCGAGGTCGATATCCGTCAGCTTCCACTGCTTCAAGGGATCGTGGCGGCGATCATGGAAGCGCTTGAGCTGCATCTCCCGGCCGATCGTGAGATAGAACTTGAACAGGCGGATGCCGTCGCGCACGAGCATGCCCTCGTACTGGGGCGCCTCCCGGAGGAAGTCGGCGAGCTGGTCGGCGTCGCAAAAGCCCATCACGCGCTCGACGCCGGCCCGGTTGTACCAGGA
>JAGRKR010000227.1 GCA_020442225.1 Hyphomicrobiaceae bacterium
AACTCCGGGTCGATGTCGAACACCACGCCCCGGAAGGCGTAGAACCGATGCCTGACGACATCCCCGAGCCCGTACTTCGCAATGCTGATCGACTTGCTCATCGCTGCCTCAATCCTCGACCACCGCCTCGCCAGCGGCGGCATCGGTATTTCACGTGACGGTCACTGCGCTGTCAATTGTAGCAGCCCGCAGCATCGTGTTGTGTGACCGAACGGCGTCACAGACCATAGCTGGAGGCCAACTCGGGATCCTTCGCGGCGACCAGACGCGCGAGGTCCACGATGACCTTGGCCTGCTTCCACGTTGCGTCATCCTGGAACTTGCCATCGACGATCGCCGCGCCCGTCCCGTCCGGCATAGCGGCCAGGATCTTCTTCGCGAAGGCGACCTCCGCCGGATCGGGGCTGAAGACACGCTTGGCCACGTCGATCTGGTTGGGGTGCAGCGACCAGGCGCCCAGGCAGCCCATGAGAAAGGCGTTGCGGAACTGGGACTCGCACGCTTCGGCATCGGCGAAATCGCCGAATGGACCATAGAACGGCTTGATCCCGTACATCATGCAGGCGTCCACCATGCGGGCGACCGTGTAGTGCCAGAGATCCTGCTGCACGAAAGCCCGCTCGCCCGCTCCCGGCTTCGGGTCGGCGAGCACGCCGTAGCCGGGATGGCCGCCCCCGACGCGCGTGGTCTTCATGCCGCGCGAGGCCGCGAGATCGGCCGGGCCGAGGCTCATGCCGTGCATGCGCGGGCTCGCGGCGGCGATGGCCTCGACGTTGGCCACGCCTTCTGCGGTCTCCAGAATGGCGTGAATGAGGATCGGCCGCGTGATGCCATAGCGCGCCTCGAGCTGCGCCAGCAGTTGATCGAGGTAGTGAATGTCCCAGGGACCTTCGACCTTCGGCAGCATGACGACGTCGAGCCTGTTGCCGACCGCCGGTACGATCTCGAGGATATCCTCGAGCCCCCAGGGACTGTTGAGACAGTTGATCCGTGTCCACAGCGCCGTGCCGGCGAGGTCGCTTTCCTCGGCCATGGTGATGAAGCCGCGGCGGGCCTCGACCTTCGACTCGGCCGGAATGGCATCCTCGAGATTACCGAGGACGACGTCGACCTGCCGCGCGATCTCGGGCACCCGCGCGCGAAGCTTGGCATTGTGCGGCGGCACGAAATGGATCATGCGCTCGAGCCGCACCGGCAACTGGCGATAGGGCTCGGGAGCGCCGATGGCGAGCGGGCTGTAGAACTTGGCAGGCGTACGGGAGACGGACATCGCAAGGCGTCCCTGGCATGAATGGGCTGGAAAGCGCGCACCATAGATCACCGAGGCCCGCGAGGGAACCGCTTTCGCGCGCCCCGCAGGCTCGAAATATGATCTAGTTCATACTGTTAGTCCGCGCGGCAGCACTCCGGCCGGAGCACGCGCGCCTGCGCTCACCAGAAGCGGAAGCGGAAATAGTTCGGGCCGCCGTCCTGGGCCGCCTCGCCCTGCGTCTTCCAGAAGTCGAGGGTCTCCTGCCGCAAGGTCTCGGAGCAGCTCCGACGGCAATCGATCCACGTGCCACCCGGCAGGCGCACCTGATAGCCGTAACGGCCCTGGCGCACGGGCGCACGAATGACACCGTTGCCCCAATCGCTGTGGGCGGTCACATAGCCGGCATAGGGACCACGCTCGCGGTGACGCTTGCCGGCATCTGCGGGGACAGCCATCAGGGTGAGCGCACCGACCGCCGCCAGGGCGATCACAGGCTTGGAAACTCTCATTCCGTCACTCCTTGTGGAGGGCTGCGGCGCGGCAATCGGCAAACGAGCGCCGCCGGTGATTTGCACGAAGTATAGCACGAAGCGCCGCCGACCTCACGGGCGGCGTCCGCTCGACGCCGCGGAATTCACGCGCGCTGTGGCCTCAGCTCCACCGCCTGTTCGACCACATCCACTGCTCCGGCGCCTCGCGTATCCAGGCTTCGAAGACCCGCTGCATCTCGTTGGTCGTCGAGCGGATGTCCTCGCCCTGGTTGCGCGTGCGGGGCACCTTGAGCTCCCGGACCTCGATGTCGAACCGGCTGGCGTTGCCGACCCTGACACAGCGCGCGAGCCAGATCCGCGCACCGACGCGGCGGGCGATCATCGCCGGCACCATCGTCGAGGGCGCCGGCGTGCCGAAGAACGGCACGGCCAGCCCCTGCTTGTCGAACAGATCGGCAACGAGCCCGAGCCGCCCGCCATTGCGCACGAAGTCCATGATGAAGCGCGCGGTCTTCTGGCCCTGCTCCCAGCTGCCGTCGACCTTGCCCTTGCCGAGCATGCCACCGGGGAACAGGTCCTTGCGCTGGTCGCGCAGGTACTGGTCGACGTAGGGGTTCTTCACGGTCCTGTAGATGCCGGCGGGATTGGAGCCCGCGGCGGTCAGGGGCCAGATGGCGAGCTCCCAATTCCCCATGTGCAGTGAGACACCGACGGCCGCCCCGAGCTTGTCCTTGTAACGGTCCAGGAGCGGCTGACTGACGACGCGGATGCGCTCCGGCTGGGCCAGGAGCCGGTCGATCTGCATGGTCTCGACCATCACCCGGCCGAGATTGGCCCAATGCGCCAGCGCGATCTCGCGGCGTTCCGCCTCGCTCTTTTCCGGAAAGGCGATGGAGAGGTTGTCCATGGCGCGACGATGGCGCTTGGGGGACAACCGCGGCGCCAGGATCCGCCACGCGCGCGCCGATACGCTGCCGGCGAACTCAAGGGGCGCGAGCCGCACGAGTCCCACCAGCGTCCGCAGGAGCGCGTACTCGAGGCGCTGCTGCACGTCCAAGAGGCGGGATCGCAGTGAGGTCATGATCTGAGGCAGGCCCCCGGCCGAAAGTGCAGGACGGCTCGCCGTCCACACGCGCGCCCCCGCGTTTAGAGCGGGCCGCACCCCTCACCGTCAAGTGGCCGTCGGGTCGCGCACGGCCGAACCGGTGGAAACCCTGGGGCTGCGCAGCCAGGTCGGGCGCAGCGACGGCCCCAGGCCTTCCTGCATGGCGAGGCGGCGCAGGAACGGCAGGTTCGCCAGAAGGCCGAGCCCCAGGCCGCGCGCCAATTG
>JAGRKR010000027.1 GCA_020442225.1 Hyphomicrobiaceae bacterium
GAGGTGCCGGCGGACCGCTGGCTGACGCTGCAACTGGCGGACGCGGCGACGGTGCCATGGTTCGAGGTGCGGGAGGAGTCACGCCACGGCCGGTTGTTGCCGGGCGAAGGCACCGTCGATTTTCCGGCGCTGCTCGCCACCCTCCGCAGGATCGGCGCGTCACCGCTGGTGAGTGTCGAGGTGATCAGCGACGAGGTGCATCGCCTGCCGCCGCAGGAAGGGGCCAAGGTGACGCTCGACAGCGCCGTCGAGATCCTAAACCAGTGCGGGCGCGAGCCGGGCTGGTGGCGCGACGGGCAGCAACGCAACGCAGAGAACCGGGAGACATCGGTATGAAGGCCTTGCAGAAGACCCACGCGAGCTTCGGCCTCGAGCTCAAGGATGTGGCCGAGCCGGCGCCGCCCGAAGGGTCGGACGTGGTGATCGAGGTGGCGGCCTGCGGCGTCTGCGGCACGGACGTGCACATCTACGAGTGGACCGGCGGCTACGAGTTCATGGCCCCGGCACTGCCGAAGACGATCGGCCACGAGTTCAGCGGCCGCATCGTAGCGGTCGGATCGGAGGCGAAAGGCGTCGCCGTCGGCGATCGCGTCACCTGCATCCCGTTCGTCGCCTGCGGCACGTGCGAGGCCTGTCGGGCAGACGATATCCATCTCTGCGGAACGCCGCGTCCCGGCATCGGCTTCCTGCGGGACGGCGCCTTTACGCGCCTGGTCTCGGCCCCCGCCGCCAATTGCGTCCGGCTGCCGGACAACGTGCCGGACGAGGTCGGGGCGTTGATCGAGCCTTTGACCATCGGTGCGCGGGCCGTGCAGACCGGTGGGGTGAAGCCGGGAGACCGCGTTCTGGTCCTCGGGCCGGGGCCGATCGGTCAATGCATCGCGCTGATGGCGCGGCGCGCCGGTGCCAGCGAGGTCGTCGTCGTCGGCAAGGGGGATGCGGCGCGCCTCGATTGCCTGCGGCGGCTCGGATTCGAGCGCGTGGTCGATATCGCCGATGGCCGGATGGACGATGGCGTGCGCGCGGTTGCCGGCGCTGCACCGTTCGACGTGGCGTTCGAGGCGACAGGGGTGCCGCCGGTGGTCGAGATCGCGCTCTCCATGCTGCGGCGCGGGGGCGTGCTGACATGCGTCGGCATCATGCCCGCGGCCGTCACCATCGACCTCACGCGCATGGTGCGCGAGCAGAAGCAGATCCGCGGTTCCCATCGCGGGCCGCGGGCCATCTGGCTCGACGTGGTCGAGGCGCTGCGCGACGATCCGCAGGCCTATGCGCCCATGATCACGCACCGCCTGGCGCTGGAACAGGGCGTCGAGGGCATGGAGCTTGCGCGCAGCAGGTCCGCCTCCAAGGTACTGCTGTTTCCGGATCGCGGCTGAGGCGCCGAGAAGGTTCTATGCCGGCGATGCGTGCCGTGTCGCTGCGGGAGCGGACAGCGAAAGACGCACCTGCGCCCGCAGGCCACCGGCCGGGCTTTGGCTCAAGGTCAGACCGCCGTCATGCAAGTCGGCGAGATCGCGCACGATCGCCAGGCCAACGCCGGAGCCGGGGACGCTGCGGTCGAGGCGGATGCCTCTGGCCAGGACGTCCTCGATGCGGTCGGCTGGTATGCTCGGTCCGTCGTCGTCGACCGTCAGGACCAGGGTTTCGCCGTCGCGTGCCATGGCCACGGATATCGTGGTCCGCGCCCATTTGCGCGCGTTGTCCAGCAGATTGCCGGCGAGCTCCTCCAGATCACGCTGATGAACGGGCACTCTGTCGAGCGCCCCGGAGCCGGAGACTGTCCAGGCGAGATGTTCGCCTCCCGGCAGCCGCTTCATCACCGAGACCAGCCGATCCAGGACCTGCATCGCATCGACCTTGGCGCCGACGGCCGGCCGCCTGCCGACGGCGCGGGCCGCCGCCAGTGCGCGGGCGACATGCGCGTTCATGGCGTCGATCTCCGTCTCGATCGATTCGGCCGCGCTGGCGCCGCCGCTGGCGCGCAGGCTCCGCGCCTCGGCGGCCAGTACGGCGAGCGGCGTCTTCAGTCCGTGCCCGAGCTTGGCGGCATTGATGCGCGCCCGCTCCACCTCGCGCGCCTGCGTATCGATCAGGCGATTGAGATCGTCGACAAGGCCGATGACCTCCACGGGATAGTCGCCGTCCACTCGCGCCGAACGTCCCGTCCGCATGTCCTCGAGGCGATGGCGGAGCGTTCGCAACGGCGCCAGCCCGGCGCCGATCTGCAACCACGAGGCGGCCGCCAGCAGAACGCCGAGGCTCGCCAGCGACAGCACCACGACGCGGGCGAACCCGCGCTTGGCCTCGTCGATGACCGCCGTTTCGCCGGCGACAGCGACCCTCAGTGGCCGCTGAGCGGCAGCAGGCAGCTCGATCAACCGCTCGATCACGAGCAGCCGCTGTTGGCGCGGACCAGTCAATTGAGTGGCGCGGAGCTGGCCCGCCGGCGGAGGTGTCGGGGGCAGCGCCAAGGTATTGTCCCAGAGCGAACGAGAGCGCAGGAGGTCGCGATCGCCCTGCCTGACCTGCCAGTAGTGCCCCGAGAACGGGCGGCGAAACGCCGGGTCCGGCAGGTCCTGTGTCAGGTGCGACTTGCCGGTCGGATCGAGCGCCAGCAAGGCTACGAGCTGCAGGAGATGATCGTCGAGTTCTTTCTGATAACGATCGCGGACGTGCGCTTCGAACAGCCCGACGAGCACGAAGCCCGCGAGAGTGAGGGCCAGGAGAATGCCGACCACGGCGCCGGCGACGAGCCTCAGCCGCAAGGACCTCATCGTGGCGGCTCGCTCTGGGGGTCGACGTAGTAGCCGTAGCCGCGCCGTGTCTTGATCACGTCGATGCCGATCTTGGCGCGCACGCGCTTGACCAGGACCTCGACCGTGTTGCTGTCGCGCTCGAAATCCTGGCTGTAGACATGCTCTGTCAGTTCGATCTGGGAGACGGCGCGGCCGGCGTGGTGGGCCAGGTAGTGCAGCAGGCGATATTC
>JAGRKR010000028.1 GCA_020442225.1 Hyphomicrobiaceae bacterium
GGCAAGTCCACCCTGATCCGCTGCATCAACCGGCTCGTCGAAGCCTCAGAAGGCGACATTATCCTGTTCGGACAGTCCATCCGCCCGATGGGGGCGGCCGAGCTGCGGGTACTGCGGCGGCGGATCGGCATGATTTTTCAGGAATTCAACCTGGTCAATCGCATGTCGGTCATGGACAACGTGCTCTCGGGCCGGCTCGGTTATACCGGCGCCCTGCGCAGCCTGTTCAAGGCCTTCCCGAGGTCGGATATCGAGCAGGCCCTGCACATTCTCGATCGTGTCGGGCTCGCCGATCATGTCGACAAGCGCGCCGACGAGCTGTCGGGTGGGCAGCGCCAGCGCGTCGGCATTGCGCGCGCCCTCATGCAGAAGCCCGAGATCCTGCTCCTCGACGAGCCCACGTCGGCGCTCGACCCCAAGATTTCGCGCGATGTCATGTCCCTCATCAGCGATTTGGCGCGCGAGTTCGCAGTGCCGGTGCTCTGCAACATCCACGACGTGCAACTCGCGCTGGAGTTTTGCAACCGCATCATCGGCCTGCAGGACGGCTACAAGAAGTTCGACGGCCCTGCGAAAGGCATGCAGAAACAGGATCTCGACGCCATCTACGCCATGGAAGTGCTGTGATGGCCGCTGTATCGGCATTGCCCGGCATGCGTATCGACCAGGTCGTCACCGGCCGGCGACGGCGGCGCTACAAGAGGTGGATGATCGCCGCTGCGGCTTCGCTCGTCATCACTCTCTGTATTCTCGATACCATCGTGGCCGACACCGATTGGAGCCGCATGGGCGGCGCCCTCGGCATCCTCGGCACGCTCGCGCGCTATCTCCAGCTCGATTTCTCCCTGCTGCCCCATCTTTTCGTTCCGGCGGTCGAGACGCTGATGATCGCCACGCTCGGAACGCTGCTCGGCTGCGTCTTCTCGCTGCCTGTCGCCTGGTTCGGTGCTGCCAACGTCACGCCGAGCATCCATTTCTTCTATCCGCTCGGGCGCTTCCTGATGGTGCTGAGCCGCTCGATCCACGAGATCATCTGGGCCCTGCTCTTCGTCGGCGCGGTCGGTCTCGGCGCCTTGCCCGGCATCCTCGCCGTCGCCATGCGCTCGATCGGCTTCATCTCGAAGATCACGGCAGAAGCCATCGAGAACATCGACCCCAAGCCGGTCGAGGCCATTCGGGCGGTGGGCGGCAATCAGTTCCAGGTCATGTATTACGGCATCGTCCCGCAGATCCTGCCGGTCATTCTCGGCACGATCATCTTCGAGTGGGACATCAACATCCGCCGGTCCGCCGTCATGGGCCTCGTCGGAGCGGGTGGGCTCGGGCTCATCTTTTTCCGCCAGATGGCCATGTTCAACTACGGCGGCGTGACGATGGTGATCCTGGCCGTGCTTTCCCTCATCCTGATCGGCGAGATCGTCTCACACTATGCCCGCAAGGCCGTGATCTGAGGAGCTGGGCATGAACATCACCCCACCCCTCCCGAAAGAGGCTGCCAGGCGACCGCTGAAATGGTCGCGCTATCGCTACCCGGAGAGCCTGTTCCGCTTCGGCGGCCTCCTTGCGGTATTGGCCTTTCTGGCCTTCTCCATCTCGTTCCTGAATGTGGATCTGTCGCGGATCATCGGCGCCTTCCCGCGGCTCGGCGAGATCCTGGCCTCGCGCTACTACCCGCCCGATTTCGCCTACGTGATGGAGCCGGAGTTCCTGCGGTCCGTCCGCCAGACGCTGGAGATGTCTCTGCTCGGTGGCGCATTTGGCGTGCTGCTGTCGATCCCGCTCGCCTGGTTCGCCGCCAACAACATCACCCTCAGCCGGAGGATCGCCTACCCGTTCGGGCGTCTGGCGATCATCAGCGGCCGCGCCATCCACGAAACCATATGGACGATCCTGTTCGTCAGCATTCTCGGATTCGGCATGCTGGCGGGCATTCTGGCGCTGACGGTCTTCTGCGTCGGCTTCGCCGGCAAGCTCTTCGCCGACGAGCTCGAGGCGATCGACATGGGGCCCGTCGAAGCTCTGCAATCCACCGGCTCGACGCCATTGCAGGTGTTCCAGTACGCCGTGCTGCCGCAAGTCCGTGTGGCGTTCACGGGCATCGCGATCTACACTTGGGACGTGGCCTTTCGTGCCGCAACCGTCGTCGGCTTCTTCGGCGGAGGTGGCATGGGCTGGTATCTGAAGCGCACGATCCAGCAGCTCGAGACGACGCGGGTTGCTGCAATTCTGCTTGTCATCATCCTTCTCGTCAGCATCGCCGAAATCGGCTCGAGTTGGCTCCGCTCACGCATCGCGAGGATGCGCTGAGGGCCGAACCGTGAGCCGTCCAGGGAGACTTCGAAATGACTGCCGCTAAAAAGTCCGTGACGGTGAATGGCCGCGAGTATCGCTGGCCGACGAGCCCGCTCGTCGTGATCTGCTGCGACGGAAGCGAGCCCGCCTACATCGAGTCCGCCATTGCGCGCGGCCTCATGCCCAACATCGCCGGCATCATCCGCCGCGGCGCCGACCTGCGCGGCGACAGCGTGATCCCGAGCTTCACCAACCCCAACAACCTCTCGATCGTCACGGGTCGGCCGCCTTCCTATCACGGCATTTCCGGAAACTTCTTCGTCGATCCCGAGACCGGCAAGGAAGTGATGATGAACCACCCGCGCTATCTGCGTGCGCCGACCATCTTCAAGGCGTTCCAGCAGGCCGGCGCCACGGTGGCCGTCGTCACCGCGAAGGACAAGCTGCGGCTGCTGCTGGGGGACGGCCTCACCCTGGCCGCCGGACGTGCCGTCTGCTTCTCATCCGAGAAGGCGGACACGTGCACGCTGCAGGACAACGGCATCGAGAAGGTGCTGGAGATGATGGGGCGCGGCCTTCCCGACGTCTATTCCCTGGAGCTGTCGGAGTTCGTGCTGGCGGCCGGCGTCAAGCTGATGGCCAAGATGCGCCCGGACATCATGTATCTCTCGACGACCGACTACATCCAGCACAAGCACGCGCCGGGCAGCGCCGGGGCCGACGCCTTCTATGTCATGCTCGACCGCCATGTCGGCGAGCTCGACGCCAGCGGCGCGGTCATCGTGCTGACCGCGGATCACGGCATGAAGGACAAGCATCTGGCCAACGGCGAGCCCGACGTCCTCTATCTGCAGGACTATCTCGACAACAAGCTCGGAAAGGGCCGCAGCCGCGTCATCCTGCCGATTACCGATCCCTACGTGGCGCACCACGGCGCCCTCGGCTCGTTCGCCACCGTCTATCTCGATGCCGGCCTCGATGTCGCCGAGGTCTGCCGCGACATTGCCGGCCTTGCAGGCATCCACGAGGTGACCAATCGCGCAGAGGGCTGCCGGCGATACGAGCTGCCCGAGGATCGTCTCGGCGACCTCATCGTCATCTCGCGCGATTCCAAGGTGGTCGGCACGAGCGCGTCGAACCACGATCTGAGCCAGCTCGACGAGCCCCTGCGGTCACANNGGCGGCATCACCGAGCAGACGATCCCGATCATCGTGAACCGCCGGCTGCGCAATCTGCCGGACAAGCTGCGAAATTTCGACGCCTTCGCCATCGGCCTCAATCACGTCGTGGCCGGCTGACCACCGCACCGCCCCGGCGGCATCGAGACCGCGGTCACGGCAAGCGGATGCACCAGCAGGCCGGCGCCGAGAGACCCAACTGGAGACGAGAGCAATGAACATTCAAGCCCGCATCGGAAAACGCCGCCACGAGCCCATGCGGATCGCTGGCCGCAAGGTCGACACGACCGACAAGGTCGAGGTCCGCTATCCCTACACCAACGAGGTCATCGGCACGGTGCCGGCCGGCACGGCGGAGCACGCGCGCGAGGCCTTCGAGATCGCCGCGGCCTACAGGCCCACGCTGACGCGCTACGAGCGTCAGCAGATCCTTATGAAGACGGGAGAGGCGATCTGGGAGCGGCGCGACGAGATTTCCGACATCATCACGGCCGAGCTCGGCATCTCCAAGAAGGACTCGATCTACGAATGCGGCCGCGCCCGCGACGTCTACAATCTCTGCGGCCAGCTCTGCATCATCGACGACAGTCAGAGCTTCGCCTGTGACATCACGCACCACGGGCAGGCACGGCGCATCTTCACGACGCGCGAGCCGCTCAGGGCGATTTCCGCCATCACGCCCTTCAATCACCCACTCAACATGGTCTCGCACAAGCTGGCGCCGGCCATCGCCACCAACAACTGTGTCGTCCTCAAGCCGACCGAGAAGACGCCGCTGACGGCGCTCGTGCTGGCCGACATCCTCTATGACTGCGGCCTGCCCCCGCAGATGCTCTCCGTCGTCACCGGTCTGCCGGAGATGATCGGCGACGAGATGATCACTAACCCGAATGTCGAGCTCGTGACGTTCACCGGTGGCGTCAAGGTCGGCAAGATGATCGCCGAGAAGGCCGGCTACCGGCGCACCATCCTGGAACTCGGCGGCAACGACCCGCTGATCATCCTCGACGACCTCAGCGATGCCGAGATCGACAAGGCCGCAACGCTGGCCGTGGGCGGCGCCACGAAGAACTCCGGGCAGCGTTGCACCGCCGTCAAGCGCATCCTCGTGCTCGAGTCTGTCGCCGACAAGCTCGTGGCGCGCATCCTCGAGAAGGCCAAGAAGATCCGCTTCGGCGACCCGATGGACCCTGAGACCGACCTCGGCACCGTCGTCGACGAGGAGGCCGCCGCGCTCATCGATGGTCGCATCAAGAAGGCCGAGCAGGCCGGCGCCAAGGTTCTCTATCACCCTGGCCGCAAAGGCGCGCTCCTGCCGCCCGTCGTCATCGATCACGTCCGACAGGAGATGGAGCTGGTGATGGAGGAGAGCTTCGGCCCGGCCATTCCAATCATCCGCTGCCCCAATATCGACGAGTTGATCAAGACCTCGAACTCGACGGCGTTCGGGCTGTCGTCGGGCGTCTGCACCAACCGCCTCGACCATGCGCAGCGCATCATCAACGAGCTCAACGTCGGCACGGTCAACATCTGGGAGGTGCCGGGCTATCGCACGGAGATGTCGCCGTTCGGCGGCATCAAGGATTCCGGCACCGGCTACAAGGAAGGTGTTCTGGAGTCCATGCGCAGCTACACGAACGTCAAGACCTTCTCCATGCCGTGGCAGGGACGCTGATCGACAACGGGAAATCGTTCATGGTCACCACGTCGGATGCGTCGCACCTCATCGTGTTGATCTTCGGCGCGGCAGCTCTGCTGCTCTGGGGCACGCGCATGGCGCGCACCGGCATCACGCGCGCCTATGGACAGGAAATCCGCGGCCTCATTTCCTCGGGGCTCAGCAACCGGCTCGTCGCGGCGGGCTCCGGCCTCGCCTCGGCGGCTGTGTTGCAGAGCTCGATGGCGGTGGCTCTGTTTCTCGCCTCGTTTACGCGCCTAGGGGCCGTGAGCGTGGCGACAGGGCTCGCCGTCATGCTCGGGGCCGACATCGGCAGCGCCGTGGTCGCTTCCCTTCTCACGCTCAACATCAAGCAACTCTGGCCCGTGCTGATCGCGGTCGGCTTCGTCGTGCACACCGCGTATGACGGCCGCAACGCCAAGGGCAAGCAGCTCGGCCGCGTGATGCTCGGGCTTGGCCTCGTGCTGCTGGCTTTGAGCGCCCTCGGCGTCGCCGCGCAGAACCTTTCGTCGAGCGAGGTGCTCCAGCTCGTGCTCGTCTCACTGGCCGGGCAGAACGTGCTTGTCATCGTCATCGTCGCTCTGCTGACCTGGCTCGCCCACTCCAGCATCGCCATACTGCTGTTGGTCGCCTCGATGGCCGCGGCGGGCGTCCTGACCACACCCGAGCTCATCGTCGCCATCGTGCTCGGCATCAACATCGGCGGCGGCATCCCAGCAATCCTGCTGACCTGGTCCGAAACCGTCGAAGCGCGGCGTATCGCAGTGGGCAACGGGCTGTTCCGGCTGCTCGGCGCCGCCCTCGCCTTCGCTTTCATTCCCGACATCGCCAAGCTCTACGCGATGATGCCCGAGAAATCCGCGCTGGCGGTCATCGCGTTGCATCTCGCCTTCAACTTCTGCCTGGTGCTCCTGTGCCTGCCCATCGTCGGTCCCATCGCCCGGCTCCTGGCGACGCTCATCAAGCCGCCCGAGAACGCGCCCGACGACTTCGGCCCCAAGTTCATCAACGGCAATATCGTCCAGTATCCGCCGTCACTCGCCATCTCGGCGCTTCTGCGCGAGACGATCCGCATGATCGATCTCGTCGAGGACATGCTGGGCAAGAGCCAGGTCATCCTCATGAAGGGTGATCGGGCACAGGCCGGCGAGGTGCATCATCTCGACGATCGACTGGACACGCTCTACGAAGCGATCAAGTCGTCCGCGACCGACCTCACGCGCGAGGAGCTGGAGATCGGCGAGAGCCGCCGCGCCGTCGACATCATCTCCTACGCGGCGAACCTCGAGAATGCCGGCGACCTCATCGAGAAGAATCTGCTCGATACGGTGGAGAACAAGGTCAAATCGAGCGCGCAGTTTTCCAGCGAGGGTGAAGCGGAGATCATCCGTCTGTTCGGCTACGTCAAGGAAACGGCTCATGTGGCTGCCGGGACCGCCATGAGCTGGGAGCTTGGCAACGCCCAAGTCCTCATCGGCCGCAAGAGCGAATTCAAGTCCCTCGCCAAGGAGAGCCTGGAGAAGCACCTGCAGAGGTTGCGGAAGCGCGAGCAGAAGAGCCTCGAGACCAGCTCGTTTCATCTCGATCTGCTCGGCGACCTCCAGCGCGTCAATTCCCTCCTGTGTGGCATCGGCTACTCCGTCCGGCAGAGCCACCTGCCCTGATTGCTCCACGCCTGTCACGGGCAGCTTGGTCAGGGCCGGCGGCGCTGGTCACGGCCGACGGCGCTTGCGGCCGGTGATCATCGCACGCACGAGGTTGTCTCTCGTGAGCACACTCATGAAGATCACGCCAAGCACGTGCACGCCCACCAGCGCCAGGGTCAGCGTTGCCAGCGCCTCGTGCACCTCTTCCAGCAGATCGCCGTCTGCCAGCAGATCCGTGGTGGTGAGCCAGCCGGTCAATCCGGTCGCAAGCAGCGCCGCCAGCAGAGCCAGGACCATGAGCCCACCGACGGGATTGTGCCCCAGCGACTGGCCCGGCGCACCGCGCGCGATGGCGGCGATATGCTCCATGACCACGGCGGGCGGCCGGATGAAATCGCTGAAGCGCGCCGTCCGGGGGCCGACGAAGCCCCAGACGATCCGCATGGCGACCAGGCCCATCACGCCATAGCCGATGCGCTCGTGCACCAGCGGCCAATCCTCGCTCGCCCATGCCGCCGCGAACAGCACGACCAGCGACCAGTGAAACACGCGCACGAACGGGTCCCACACCTTTACGACGTCCTCGGCAGGCCGCATCTCGCGGCCTGCCTCGGTTCCAACCACCGGCTCCATCGGCATCAGCGCTTGTGCCGGCGGCGGAAGACCTCCCCGGACGTCGGATTGACGTCGAGCTTCACGCGGACGCCCTTTTCGTCGATGGCGTAGACCTCGTACTTGCGGTACTCCGCCTTGATGTGCTGAACTTTCAGCCCCGCCGCCGCCAGCTTCTTGGTGATCTCCGCCTCGCTCAGCCAGCCCGTGCGGTCGACGACGCGCCGTCCGTCACGGTCATGGTAGCGCTCATGGTGCCCGGAATCGTCCCGTCCACGCCCGCGCCTGCCATCGTCGCTGGAAGCGAACGCCGGACCGGCAACCAGGAACACCAGTGTGGCGAGCGCGATCGTCTTCGTTGTCGTTGTCGTNNGTCATCGTTTCATCTCCTATCGGGTTTTGCATCGACACGAGCGATGATAGAGACGATGACCTGAGATCGACCTGAGGGGCCCCGTCAGCAAATTGTCAGCTTCCGGCGGCGAGAGTCACAGCAGACATCCGGCTTGGCCAATACGATGAAAACGTCCGCTAGATTGCTCTTCGCCCTGCTCGCGATTTTGATGCTCGCGTCCCCCGTGGAGGCGCGCCGCCTCGATCCCGACGACGCGCGCAAGCTGATGGAGAAGGGCGACATCCTGCCTCTCGAGCAGATCATGAAGATCAACGAGCGTGAGCTCACGGGCCGTATCATCGAGGTCGAGCTCGAGCGCAAACGCGGCATGTTCGTCTACGAGATCAAGATCCTGCCGCCTGACGGGCGCCGTCGCGAGTTCTACATCGATGCGCGCACGGGCGAGATCATCCGCCGCAAATAACGGACAGGCAACGTGCGCATCCTGGTGGTCGAGGACGAAAAAAAGGTCGCCGGCGATCTCGGCAGGGCGCTGGTCGGCTCGGGACACGTCGTCGAGCAGTCCGGTGACGGCGAGACGGCGTGGTTCCAGGGCGATACCGAGGACTACGACCTCGTGATTCTCGATCTCGGGCTGCCGAAGCTCGACGGTCTGCAGGTGCTGAAGCGCTGGCGCGCCAATCAGCGGACGATGCCCGTTCTCGTGCTGACCGCGCGCGACAGTTGGACGGAGAAGGTCGAGGCCATCGACGCCGGGGCCGACGACTATCTCACCAAGCCATTTCACATGGAGGAGCTGCTCGCGCGCGTGCGGGC
>JAGRKR010000029.1:0-5581 GCA_020442225.1 Hyphomicrobiaceae bacterium
GCACCGTTGTGCACGAAGCCCGGGTCGTTCTCGCCCACCAGCAGCGCTGCCAGTATTCCGCCGCACATGGCGAGCAGCGAGTTCATGGCCACGAGCCCCGTCACCTTGTCGATGGCCGCCGCGCTCATGACGTTGAATCCGAACCAGCCGACGCAGAGCATCCACGAGCCGAGCGCCAGCCAGGGGATCGAGGACGGCGGGATGCCGAGCGCGCGACCCTTGGCATCGTAGCGTCCCGAGCGGGCGCCGAGTTGCAGCACGGCGGCGAGACCGATCCAGCCACCCACCGCATGCACGACGATGGAGCCGGCGAAATCGTGGAACTCGGCGCCGAGCAGGCCCTTGAACAGCTTGGCCTGGAGCCCGAGGTTGCCGTTCCACACGATGCCCTCGAAGAACGGATAGACGAAGCCGACGAGCAGCGCCGTCGCCAGGCACTGCGGCAGGAAGCGGGCGCGCTCGGCGATGCCGCCGGAGACGATGGCCGGAATGGCCGCCGCAAACGTCGCCAGGAAGAAGAACTTCACGAGCGAGCCGCCCTGGGGCGCGAAGCCCTTGGCGGCACCGTTCAGATCCGCGGCGCTCATGAAGAATGTGACACCGTAGGCGATGGCGTAGCCGATGAAGAAGTAGGCCGTCACCGAGATGGCGAAATCGACGATGATCTTCACCAGCGCGTTCACCTGGTTCTTGTGGCGGACGGTGCCCACCTCGAGAAAGGCGAAGCCGCCGTGCATGGCGAAAACCAGGATCGCCCCCATCAGGAGGAAGAAGACGTCGACGCCATTCTGAAGCTGCTGCATGGTTCCTGCTCCCCGAGCCCCGTTGCTTTATTCTTATGCAGGCGCGCATTCTCTAGGCGCTCTGCTTGCCGTAGGGGCGGAGTTAACAAGAAGTGTGCCAGCAGCTCGGGCACTCATTTTATATCAATAGAACAGCATCTTAGCGCGCGCCTAGCACGACGCCGGGGCAGATCATGATGAAAACTTGTGCACTTTGTGCGGGTGGTGTGATGAAACCGTAGGCGCTCGGCGAGCAGCACTACCGCCAACGCCGCCGGCGATCATCGCCGCGAGGTCAGGAGCGCAGGGCGCCGAGTATGTTGATGCGCGGGCTGCCGTCGTCGGGTGCCACCTCCAGGCGATGGTAGGTCCACTCTCCAGCCCGCTTTGTCGCCTCGATGTAGAGCGTGCCGCCCATCTTCGAGCCACTGATCGGCACGGCGACGCTCGCCCTTCCGGTAGGGCCGCTCGTCTCGATCTTGCCGGTCAGATACCAGCCACGCTTGATCGGGGCCCCGAGCTTGGCGACGACGGCCGGGTGCGCCTCGGCTCGCCGCATGCCCTCCTGCACCGTGGAGCTGTTGGCGATCACGCCGAATATGAGGGCCACGCAGCCGCCGATCAGCCCGACGAGGCCGAGGATGGCGCCGAGCACGATCCACAGCCACGGCCGGCGCTTGCGCTCGACACGCTCGACCACCGGCTTGCGGGGCGTCTGATAGGGATTGGCCATGGCATCCCTTCCGGTACTCGGCCCGCGCACGCCGGCGCTCAGCGCACGCGACGCGGGTTCATGTAGAGGTCGGCCTCCTGCTTCTCGAGCTTGAGGTCCAGTGTACCGCGCAGCATCTCGCGGTGCAGCCGCTTCAGATGCTGGCGGCACTGCTTGTTGAAGATGAGCATCCCACAGAAGAGCTTGAGCGTCGCCATCATGCGCTTGTCGGCGTGATCGGCCCGCACCTGCCCCGTCCAGTAGCCGCCGATGGAGAACACGCGGCCGTCGATATGGCCGATTTCCTTGTCCTGCTGGTCGTAGAGCGTGTAGTCGCCGCCGAGGTCGATCAGATCGCGCTTCAGGCGATAGAAGTAGGGCTTGCCGTCCACCAGCAGGAAGAACGAGAAGTTCTCCGGCAGGCCGACCCATTTGTTGGCCGAGCGCTCCACGTAGATGATGTTGTCGTCGTCGTTGGTGTTGATGGAGTAGGTCATCACCGGCAGCCCGCGCGCGCCGAGCGTCTGCTGCAGGCTGCGCCCGAGCATCAGGTCCATGGTGGCGCGCCAGCCGAGGCCTTCCGTGAAAAGCTTGAAGACAAGACGCTTGTCGAGGCCGGTCTTCTTGGCCCAGAGGTCCTCGCGGTAGGCGAGCAGGCCCGTGCGCTTGCCGTTCTCGATGATCTCCGCGAACACGTCCATGTCGGCGGTGAACTGGCGCGAGCGGGCGCGGTTGCGCGAGCGCTTGTAGACCCCGAACTCGACGTGGTTGAGGTTGGTGATCCACACGTCGACGACGAAGCGCTTGTAGCCGTCGGCGTCGGCCGAGAGCTTGTCGAGACGCTTCTGCTGCCGTGCCGAGCGCGGCGGCCCCGTGTCGATCGGCCCGGATCGCTCGAGAACGTCGGCGCGGGCCTCCCTGGCGGCATCTGCGGCCGCAGCCGCGGCCTCCCGCTCGACATCGGCGACGGTCGAAGCGCTCATGACGTGGTCCTTCTCTTGGGACGCGCGACAGAATTGGCCCGAATCAGTCGTCGGAGCCTAGCACCGTTGCCTGTGGATAAGTTGGGGATGTGTGGTGGATGAGGTGGGGGCGACATTGGGACGAGGCCACTCGCCTTCCGCACACGATGCCACCACGCGATCGCATCCCGTGCTTCACAGCCTCGCCGTCGGAAGCCTGTGAGCCACGTGGACAGCCCGCAGAAGGCACCGCCCATCTCCATCTCCCTGCCTGCGTTCCCGGACGCCGCGCCCTGCGCGGCTATCCGCGATCTTCACCGGCCGAAGCAGGCCTTACCACGACCGGGAAAGGCCCCGGCTCCAAGCGCTCACGCGCTCCGGCCGGGGATGCAACGCAAGGGACGGGACCGCGGGGCCAGACCGGCGGATGCGGCGGCTCGAGCGGCGGCGCACATGGCGCATACCGGCCCGTGACAGCGACAGGCACATCGTCGCCTCCGCCATTCGCGAGTCTGGCGACCCGTCGCGCCCTGCGCTAACCTTCCGCCCACGCTCCACACGGGTTCCGGGGTCCGCCACCATGCGCCTACTCGCCGTCCTCGCGCTTCTCCTGCTGACCACCGCGTCCCTCGGCCCGGCCGCGGCCGCAGGCGGGCTCACGTGCGTCAAGACGCAGTGCGAGAGCACGGGCCGCGCCTGTGTCGAGACGCTCTATGCCGCCCACGAGACGTGCATGAAGACCGGGAACCTCAAGTGCCGCACCGTGCCGCCGGCAGAGCAGTACAAATGCCTGACGGGCGAATTGAGGCCCTGTGTGGTCACACGCATCCAGAAGGAAGCGGCATGCCTCGAGGCGTTCCGGTCCTGCTATCGGGCTTGCGGCCCGCTCGGGGGAAAGCGAGCCGATTACTGGTGCGTGGCTTCGCTCGGCAGGAAGACGACGGCAGGCTTCTGCGCCACCAGGCCGGGCTCGGGGAGATCGCGGGAAGTCTGCACCGAGATCTTCACCGGGGACCCGACCTCGCCCGTGTCGCTGACGTGCGAGCCCCTTTAGAGGCGGGGCTGACCCGCGCATCCGATCCAGGGACTCGGCGCGCTGTCTGCCACGCCGCTGCCGGCGATTGCACAGCGTTGCCGGAACGGCCGGCGAACTCAGTATTTCGGATAGAGACAGAAGCCTCGCAGCTTGCCGCGATTGGCGCGATCGAAGCTCGCCAGGATCCGCCCGATGAAACGCTTGACGCAGCTGTCCGGAGGCTCACCCCGCCGGCACGAATTCATGCACTCCGCAACGAGGTCGGGACGTGCACGCCAACCACGCTTCACCAGCTTGTCATAGTCCAGCGTAGCGTTGTGGGTTTGCTTGCAATTGTCGAGAATCCACTTGGCTGTACCGTAGACGGCCAGGGAATTGGCCTGAAAGCAGGTATCGGCCTTCACCGTGGCCGTTCCAAGCACGATCAGGAGCGCGGCAACACAGCCTCTGCTCCAGGGCGCTGTCCATTGGAAGGCGAAAAGACGTGACATGGCGCGTGCTCCCGATCGTTGGCTTGTGGTCCGCCGGCGGCGCCTAGCGGCAGCTCGACATCTGGCTGCGGACGAGATCGGCGACGCTCGAGAAGCAACGCGAGCTGTAGCACCACTTGCCCGACTTCTTTTCCTGCCGGATCCAGTGGACCTTTCCGTCGGCGCACTTGAGGTTGTAGATCACCGAGAACTGTTCATCGCCGCGCTTGATGAGCTGATAGGCGGACGACGGGCTTGTTGTCGCGAGGAGCGAGCCGGCGGCGACGACGATGGCGAGGGCAGTCAACTCGAGTGTCTTCATGACGCGATTTCCTTGATGGCTTGATAGGACGTCGTTCTGCTTACGTATCCATCCCTGCACCAATCTCGTGGTCATCGAGCGGAGGATCGGCTGGAACGATTGCTGATCTTCAGTGCTGGTGTAAATGACACATTTGCAACATTTCGGGGTTATTCGAAGGGTGGCCCTGGACGCTACCGTGCGGCAGGCGCAAGCGGCCCAGCCGACGCCTTGGGAATGGCTGCGACAGATCAAATCCAACCGCGAGTGCTCCCCACTCCCCTCGGCCAGCCAAACCCGCTAAGGTCACGGCAGTCTCACGACTGACGAGGATCACAAATGGCTCTCAAACGCTTGGTGCTCGAGCTCGGCATGGGCACGGACATCCGAGGCGCCGACAGCACCAAGGCCGCCAAGCGCGCGCTGCTCGACGCCATCCGCCGCAACTCGCTCTCCATCGCACCCGCGCTCGGCAAGCGACCGGAGGACATGCGGCTCGTCGTGCGCATCGGCGTGCCCAGGCCCGAGACGGTCGACACGGCCGCCGTGCTCGCGGTTCTGCCCTATGGCCAGGCGACCATCGAGGTCGTGGACGGCGGCCTCGAGATCAAGAACCCGACGCGCAGCGACTCGACGCTCATCGCGCATGCCGCCGTCGTCGTGAAGCTCGACGTGGCCTGAGCCGACGCAGCCAGAAGGAAGACCCAGAGCCATGGCAGAGCAACGCATCATTCTCGAGCTCGGCGCCGGCACGGCGCTGCACGGCGGCGACTACACCAAGGCGGCGGTGCGCGCCGTCAACGACGCCATCCATCACAGCTCGCTGACCTTCATCCGCGCCCTCGGCCTCAAGGCGAGCGATATGCGCGTCGAGGTGACGATCGGTGTGCAGAAGCCCGAAGCGGTGGACCGCGCCGCCGTCGAGGCCGTGCTGCCGCACGGACGCATCAACGTGAAGGTCGTCAAGGGGGGGCTCGACGTGCCGGACCCAGAGAACAACGACCTGGCCGTCGTCGCCAGCGCCGCGGTCGAGGCGTGGTTCGACCTCGCGGGCGCGAAAGCGTCCTGAGCGGTTTCACGCGTCGAGCGCCCGCACGAGATCGGCAAGGCTCGCGAGGTTGTGACAGGCGCGCATCTCGTGCGCATGACGCGCGAGCACCCGCGCGCCCGCCGCGATCGGCTCGTAGCGGTCGTAACGCAGCAGCGGATTGAGCCACACGAGACGACGGCTGCAGGCGGCAAGCCGGCGAGCCGCCGTGTCGAGGCCTTCGCCAGCGTCGCGGTCGAGCCCGTCTGTGATCAGCAGCACGACGGCATT
>JAGRKR010000029.1:5685-6673 GCA_020442225.1 Hyphomicrobiaceae bacterium
ACGTCCGGATCACGGTCGGCGAACGCCCGCGTGACGTTGGAAAGCCCCGTGCCGAACAGGAAGGTGGAGACGCGGTCGCGGTCGTTGGCGAGCGCGTGCAGGAAGTGCAACAGCACGCGCGCGTAGGTCTCCATGCTGCCCGAGACGTCGCACAGCACGACCAGCGGCGCCCGCCGCCAGCGCCGCTCGCGATAGTGCAGAAGCAGATGATCCGGCCCCTTGGCAGCCATCTCGCGCACGATGCGGCGCAAGTCGATACGCTCGCGCTTCAGGCCGCCGCGCAGGCGCCGGGTCCGAACGAGCTCGGCCGGCAGCCGGAGCCGCGAGATGGCCCGACGAGCGGCGGCAAGCTCGGCCGCGCTCATCTGCTCGAAATCCTTCGTGCGCGAAACCTCGAGGACCGAATGCGTGCCCGCCATGTCGATCTCGATGTGGTCCTCGGCGCGGGCATCCGGCCGCTCGGCGGGCGGGCGGAACAGGCTCTCGGCGAGGCGGCGGTTCATGGCGGGCTCAGCCGGAGCGGCATCGGCCGGCGAACGCGGCAGCATCAGCGACAGCATCTGCTCGAGAAAGCCAGGGTCCTTCCAGAAGGCGACAAAGGCCTGGTTGAAGATCTCGCGATCCTGCCGACGGCGCACGAGCGTCGCGTGCAGCGCCCAGTAGAGCCGCCGCGGGCTCTCGATGCCGACCGCCAGCGCCGCCTCCATGGCTCGCACCGTGTCGGCCGGCCCCACTACCAGACCCGAGGCGCGGAGCAGGCGCGCGAAGTGCATGACGTTGTCGGCGAGGCGGCCGCCGTCGGCGCTGGCCACGATGAGATTGGCTTCGAGCCTCACCGCCGTCGGGCTCGCCTCGGCCGGTGCTGGCTCCGAAGGGCTCACCCCGCGCGCCCGCTCTCGGTGGCCACACCGGTGGCGGCCGCGCGCACCTTCTCCAGCAGCCGCGCCGCCTCGCTGCCACGAACGCGCGCGATGTCGTCCTGGTACTT
>JAGRKR010000228.1 GCA_020442225.1 Hyphomicrobiaceae bacterium
TTGATCTGCACCTCTACTGTCTTTGAACGTTTAAAACTTTGCACCAGCCTTCGCCAAGCTTACAGTCCCTCGGGCTCTCCGGACGCTCTTCCGCTGTCTCACCTCACGACTAGGGCGCGTTCCTCCCACGCCGCACCGGCCGCAGGGCTCCCCCGGCCTTGAAACTGAACGATGGTTTCTTACCTGTTGTCACAGCGTACGGAGCGGCAAAGCGGGGTGTGCCCGCAGCCTTCCGGCGCTACACTGGACCACATCGCCCGTCGTGCTGCCCCCCAAAGCGGCTCGCCGACACCGAGGTACCGACGCCATGGCTGCCCGATCGCTGATCGCCACGCTTCTCGTGTGCGCCGCCACGCTTCCCGCCCTCGCCGACCCCGCGAGCCAGGACTGCCACTCGCGCGATTCCGGGCGCGCCATCAGCGGCTGCTCGTCTCTCATCCAGCAGCGCACCGATCTCGAGACGGCCTACCGCAACCGCGGCCGCGCCTACCTCCTCAACAAGGAGTTCCAGCGCGCCATCGCCGACTTCACCGCCATCATCGACATGCGTACCGGCGACGCCACGGCCTATTACGACCGCGGCCTCGCCTTCTTCCTGAGCGGCGATCGCAAGCGGGCGCTGGCCGACTTCAACAGCCTGCTGGCGGCCAACGGCTCGTTCACGGAAGGCTTTTTCGCGCGCGGGAACGTGCATCTGGCGCAGGCCAGCTACAATCTTGCCATTGCCGACTACGAGGCGGCCATTCGCCTCGCGCCCCGTCACAAGGATGCCTATCTCAATCTGGGCTACGCCTGGCTCGGCAAGACGCAGCCGGACAGCGCCATCGCCGCCTTCACGAGCGTGGTGACGCTGGACCCTAAGGACGTCCGTGGCTACCTCGGGCGCGGCCAGGCCTTCCAGGGCAAGGCGGACTACGTTCGCGCCATCGCCGACTTCGACGCCGTGCTCAAGCTGGCACCCGAGAGCGCCGACGCTTATCTCGGACGCAGCCTCGCGCACTACTCGCGCGCCGACTACAAGCAGGCCATCGAGGACGCGACCAAGGCGCTCGAGCGCCATCCGCCGGGGCCGGGCATCGCGCGCGCCTTCCTGACGCGCGGCATGGCGCGGCTCTATAGTGGCTCCGCAAACGAGGCCATCAGCGATTTCGCCATCGCGCTGCGCGGCGATCCCGAGACGCCGCTCAAGTACGCACTCCTGATCGGGCGCGCCCATGCGCTCTCCCAGCGCGGACGCCTCGACGAGGCGGCCGCCGACATCGATGCCGCCATCGCGCTCAATCCGAAGGGCGCCAGGGCCTATATCAAGCGGGGCGACATCAACTCCGAGCGCGGCCAGCGTCAGGCGGTGCTCAAGGATTTCGACAGCGCCGAGCGCCTCTCCCACGACGACGCCGATCCCTTCGTGCGCATCGACGCCTGGATCGCGCGGGCCTATTCGCTGGCCCGCGCCGGCGAGACGAAGGCCGCCCTCGACGCCAACGCCCGGGCCGTCGCCGCGAGACCCGACTACGCCAGCGCCTATATCGGGCGCGGCTGGACCCACTACTACGCCGGCGACCTCGACAAGGCCGTGGCCGACTTCGAGAAGGCCATCCTGATCAATGCCAAGTCACCCCATGCCCACAACGGCCTCGGCCGGGCGCTCTGGCGCAAGGGCGATCTGGCGGGAGCCATGAAGGCGCTCGATGCCGCACACGTGCTGTCCCCCACGCGCTGGCAGGTCTTCCGCGACCGCGGCCTCGTGCAGCAGGCCATGGGCAAGTGCGAGGCCGCCGTCGAGCAACTCACCCGCGCGATCACGCTCAACCCGGCTTTCGCCGAGGCCTACGTCTACCGCAGCCGCTGCTATCGGGCGCAGGGCAAGACCGCCCTCGCGGAGGCCGACATGACGACGGCTCGCAGCCGCCTGACTCCCGACCTCGAAACGCGTGCGCTCCTCCTCGACCAGGACGGCGGCACGCGCGGCCAGCCGGCTGCACCAGCGCGCTCGCCCTCTGCCGGCTCCTCGCCCGCGGGATCGCTGAGCTCACCGCGCTGACACGGCCGCCGGCCCGCGCACGGGAGCATTGACCCCGAGGCCATGCATCGGCGACAACCCACCCTGCCCCGCCACGACAGCGCGCGGGGCAATGTCGCCGCAGTCACTCGGGATCGCACCTTCATGACCAAGTCCGGCCAGAGCCATGGCCCTCTCACCGGTGTTCGCGTGCTGGAGTTCGGGCAGATTGCCGCCGGCCCCTTCGCCGGCTCGCTCCTCGCCGATCTCGGCGCCGACGTCGTCAAGGTCGAGAACCCCGTCGGCGGCGACGGCATGCGCGGCTGGCCACCGCTCAGCGAGAACGACACCGGCGAGGCGTTCAGCGAGAATTTCGCCTCGGTCAATCGCAACAAGCGGTCGATTGCCGTCGATCTCAAGGACGCGGAAAGCCTGGCGCGCCTGAAGCGCCTCACCGAGCGCGCAGACGTGGTCCTGGAGAACTTCCGCGCCGGCGTGCTGAAGCGGCTCGGCCTCGGCTACGAGGCGCTGGTGGCGAGGAACCCCCGACTGGTCTACTGCTCGATCTCCGGCTACGGACAGCAGGGTCCCTACGCGCAGAAGGGCGCCTTCGACGTGACCGTCCAGGGCATGAGCGGGCTCATGAGCGTCACCGGCGAGGAGGGGCGGCCGCCGGTCAAATGCGGCGTTCCCGTCGCCGACTTCTGCGCGGGTCTCTACGGCGCTTTCACCATCACCGCCGCTCTCATGGAGGCGCGCAGCAGCGGCAAGGGGCGTTTCATCGACTGCTCCATGCTCGGCGCGCTGATCGGCGTCGCGGCCTTGCAGACCAGCGAGTACTTCGGCACCGGAAAACCCGGCCGCCTGCTCGGCTCGGCGCATCCACGCAATGCGCCCTACCAGGCGTTCAGGGCCGCCGACGACTATTTCATCATCGCCGCGGGCAACGACGCGCTCTGGCGCGAGGTGACAGAGGCGGTGGGCCGGCCCGAGCTCGCCGGCGATCCGCGCTTTCTCACCCAGCCGCTCAGGGCCCGCAACCAGGCGGAACTCGCCGAGATCCTCACGGCGTGCTTCGCCAGCCGCAGCGCCCGTGACTGGCTCGAGGAGATGGACCGGCGCGGCGTTCCCTGCGCTCCGATCAACACCTATGCCGAGACGCTCGGCGATCCACACGTGCAGTCGATGGGGCTCGTGCGCGACCTCGTGCTGCCGAACGGCGTCGCGACGCAAACCACGGCGTTTCCGATCGCCATGACGGATTTTGCCTTCACCGTCCGCCAGCCGCCCCCGCGGCTCGGCGAGCACACCGGTGAGGTCATGGCCGAATGGCTGGCCGACGAGAGCGCGTGACGCCTGCGACACTGATGCCACGCCCCGCTGCCGCTGCGCTGCGACACAGCGGATTTCCCGCCTCCTGCAAGGACTTGATCAGGCATGCCTGCCCTGTCGCGGCACGACGGGGCGCAATTCGTTAAGAGCCCCGCCGCTGCGGCGTTGCTGACCGGCGATTTCGTATGCTAGACAATAGTTGCCTAGCTTATCATTGGCGCCAAGGTCATGACCCAGGACGACGAGCGCTACATCGGCTTTCTCATCTCCGACACGGCCCGCCTGCTGCGCACCGTCTTCGACCGGCGCGTGCGCAAGCTCGGCATCACGCGCTCGCAGTGGCTCGTTCTCGTTCGCCTGCATCGCCGTCCGGGCGCCAGCCAGTCCGAGCTGGCGGAGATGCTCGAGATCGAGCGGCCGTCCGCCGGACGCCTCATCGACCGGCTCGAAGCCAACGGCTGGGTCGAGCGACGCACCGATCCCGGCGACCGCCGCGTCAACCGGCTCTACCTGACCCCCCGCGCCGAACAGGTACACATGGATATCTGGCCGGTCGCCCAGTCGACCGTCGAGGATGCGCTTGCCGGCCTCTCCGGCGCCGAGCGCCAGCAGCTCGCGGACCTCGTGCGCCGCGTCAAGGCCGAGTTGCAGCTTCAGCTCGGCGGTGATGCCGGTACCGATGCCGCCAGCGCCAGCGACAGCGACTCGTTCGCGGAGGAGCTGTCATGAGGCCACTGCCGCGCGGCGCGCTGCGTCTCATCCTGCTCGTCGGCATGCCCCTGCTCGTCGGCGCGGTCAGCGTCTTCTTGTGGCTCTCGGGCGGACGCTACGTGTCGACCGAGAACGCCTACGTCAAGGCCGACATCGTGCAGATGGCCGCCGAGGTCTCGGGGCGCATCGTCAAGGTGGCCATTCGCGACCACGCCCGCATCGCCAAGGGCGACCTGCTCGTCGAGATCGATCCCGTTCCCTACGAGCTGGCCCTGAAGCGCGCGGAAGCCGAGCTCGACGCCCTCCGCCAGCAGGTCGCCACGCTGAAGGCCAGTTACGAGGAAGCACGCACGGAGCTTGCCGAAGCACGGGGACGCTCCGCCTATTTCGCACAGCAGGCCGCGCGCAACCGCGAACTCGCGCGCCGCGGCGTGGTCTCGTCGAGCAAGCTCGAGGAGATCGAGAACAGCGCCTCCGCCGCCCGCGACCGCGTCGCCGTGGCGCGAAAGAAGCTCGAGCGCGTGCTGGCCAGCATCGGCGGCTCCGCCGACGTGCCCGTCGACGATCATCCCCTCGTGCGCGAGAAGCAGGCGCTGCGCGACCGGGCCAGGCTCGATCTGGCCAAAACGCGCATCGTGGCTCCCGTGGACGGGATCGCCGTCAACATGAAGCTGCAGCCCGGCGAGCAGGTGAAGGCGCAGGTGGCGCTGTTCTCGATCGTCGCCGCGCACCAGGCCTGGATCGAGGCGAACTTCAAGGAGACCGATCTCACTCACGTCACCGTCGGCCAGAAAGCCACCGTGGTGCTCGACATCTATCCCGGCGTTTCCTGGCAGGCGGTCGTCGAGAGCATCAGCCCGGCGACGGGAGCCGAGTTCGCCATCCTGCCGCCGCAGAACGCCTCCGGAAACTGGGTCAAGGTCGTGCAGCGCCTGCCGGTCCGCCTGCGGCTCGTGAAGCGCCAGCAGGGCCCCTCCCTGCGCGCGGGCATGACCGCGACGGTGACCATAGACACCGAGCGCGTACGCCATTTGAGTGATATCATCGGCACGGGCGATGCCGTTGCCATGCGGCGCAAGTAGCGCGGCGCAGACCGGGCGCGCCCACTGCCGCCAGAGGGGGATCGCCTGAGCCGAACCAACGCACAGAACGACGAGACGGCGCCTGCGGCCCGCCCGTCGCCGGCCGCCTACGTGCGCGAGAAGCTTGCTGCGGCGCTCGTCACGCCCGTCAAGGCCATGCGGTGGGCCTACCTGCCGCTGCTCATGGTCTATTTCGCCTACGGCGCCCTCGGTCTCATCGGCATTGCCGAGGCCTTCTGGATCAAGAAGGCGCTCAAGATGACACCGGCGGAGCTGGCCGCGCTCAACGTCTGGCTGACGCTGCCGTGGACCATCAAGATGGTGTTCGGCTCGCTGGTCGACAGCGTGCCGATCCTCGGCTCGCAACGTCGCGCCTACGTCTTCATCGGCGCTGGCCTGATCGCCCTCGGCATGGTCCTGCTGGCGGCTGCGGCGGCCGGCGTCGTGACGTCGGTTAGCCTGGAAGCCCTCTTCGTCACCGCTTCGGTCGTGACGGTCGTCGGCGTCGTCCTCCAGGACGTCGTGGCCGACGCCATGAGCACGGAGGTCGTGGCCCGTGTCGAGGCCGACGGCGTGACACCGCGTCCGGAAGGGGACGTACAGCGCGATCTCGCCATGGTGCAGGTGCTGGGCCGGCTGGCGCTGTCGCTCGGCATCTTCTCGGTGGCCGGCCTCGCGGGCCTGATGGCCCAATGGTTCTCCTACACGAGCGTCTTCCTGATCGGCCTCGCCGTGCCGCTCATCTCCGTGACCGGCGCCCTGCTGGTCCGCCTCGACACCAGCGAGCGCCAGCCCATCGATTGGCGTATCCTCGGTGGCGGCCTCGTGTTCGGCGCCGCCGTCATGGCGCTGGCGCTCGGCAAGGTCCCCTATGGCCAGGAGATCATCTTCCTGCTGTCGATGACCGTGGTCACGGTCATGCTGACCCGCGTCACCGGCGATCTCGACCTCGAGGCCCGCCGACGTATTTTCTACGCCGCCATCATCATCTTCCTGTTCCGCGCCACGCCCGGCGTCGGCGAAGGCTACCGCTGGTTCACGATCGACCGCCTCGGCTTCGACGAGGCCTTCTACGGCGTGTTGCAGCAGACGGGCGCGGCGCTGGCGCTGCTCGGCACCTGGTTGCTGTCCGACCTCATCACCCGCCAGCGGATCGTGCGCGTGCTGCTCTGGCTGACGGTGCTCTCGACCCTGTTCACGCTGCCCAACCTGGCGCTGGCGCTCGGCCTGCACACGGTGACGGAGCCCTTGCTCGGCATCGGCGCCAGAACCATCGCGCTCATCGATGCCGCCGCCGAATCGCCCTTTGCCCAACTCAGCATGGTGCCGCTGCTGACGCTGGTCGCGATCAACGCCCCCGCCGGTCGTCGCGCCACATGGTTCGCCCTCATGGCCTCCCTGATGAACCTTGCGCTCGTCGCCGGCTCGCTCGGAACCAAGTATCTGAACCTGCTCTTCCACGTCGACCGCGGCAGCTACGACACACTGCCGGCGCTAATCACGACGGCGATGCTCTTGGGCCTTATCATCCCCCTCACGGCCATAGTACTGTTCGGTCGTCGGACCTGATCGCTCAGGACGAAATTTCCCAGTCACCGGCCCTAAAGCCGCCCTTTTCGCAGCCGTTATTCGCGCCCCGAACGACGGGCCGATGCGTTTGCCGCCCGCGAGAGCCATCGAGGAGCTGTACCGTCCATGCGCGCCGATCCAGCGAACGGTCTGAGCGATACCTTGCCGACGCGGCGTCCCCTGCGTTGGGCCATCCGGCGCGCCATCACGGCGCTCGCCATCGTGCTCCTGGTCAGCCTGCTCGCCGCCGTTCTGATGCATGCCAGCATCGACGAGACCGCCGAGGCGAACCCGCGGCCTGCCGCCGCCGCCGTGGCCAAGCCCTGACGGGCGATCAACCGTGCGCCCCGCCCTCTGCGGGGCCGCGCAGGCGTGCCGCGGCCTCACCATCGATATGTGTCGGTTGCGACTCCCCTCCATCTCCTCGCTGGGGCGCATCGATCGCCTCCTGGCCGCCGCCCGCCATGCCCGCGACCGGGCGCCCTGAGTGCGCCGCATTGGCAGGCCGTCCCCCACCGCGAGGATGTGGCAGCCCACCGCCAAACATGATCTAGTCTAGCCGTCGAGACGTCCGGCGCCGAACGGAAGATCCGTGCGCGCCCCAAGCTGGAGACCACACCCCGTGCGCCTCGTGATGCTCGCCCGCAATGCAGCGCTCTACTCTCACAGGCGCCTGGTGGAAGCCGCCGAGCAGCGCGGCCATTCGCTGGACGTGATCAACACGCTCCACGTGCACATGAACATCACGTCCAACAAGCCCGTATTGCATCACGGCGGCCAGACGCTCCCGCTCTACGACGCGGTCATCCCGCGCATCGGCGCCTCCGTCACGCACTACGGCCTGGCTGTGCTCCGGCAGTTCGAGATGCAGGGTGTCTACCCCCTCAACGAGAGCGTCGCCATCGGCCGCTCCCGCGACAAGTTGCGCTCGCTGCAGCTCCTGGCCCGCGATGGCATCGGACTGCCGGTCACCGCCTTCGCCCACGATCCACGCCGCGCCGAGGAAGTCGTCATGGAGGTCGGCGGCGCGCCCTGCGTCATCAAGCTGCTCGAAGGCACGCAGGGCGTCGGCGTGATCCTGGCCGACACGATCAACTCGGCCAAGTCGATCATCGAGGCCTTCCGCAAGGCCAACGTCAATATTCTCGTGCAGGAGTACATCAAGGAGGCGGGCGGCGCCGACATCCGCGCCTTCGTCATCGGTGAGGAGGTCGTGGCGGCAATGGAGCGCCAGGGACGGCCAGGCGAATTCCGCTCGAACCTGCATCGCGGCGGGGCGGCCAGGGCCGTGGCGCTGACCAGCGACGAGCGGGACACGGCGCTACGGGCCGCTCGCACGCTCGGCCTCAACGTCTGCGGCGTCGACATGCTCCGCTCGGCCAAGGGGCCAGTGGTGATGGAGGTCAACTCATCGCCGGGCCTCGAGGGCATCGAGAAGGCCTCCGGGCTCGACATCGCCGCGCGCATCATCGTCTTTCTGGAGCAGCATGCGCGGCAGGGNNGACACCCAGACCAGAGGGCGCGGCTGATCAGCCGCCGAGCACTGACCTGATGCGCTGGCGGAACCGCTGGGCGACCTCGGCGAACCCCGCATCGCTCGGATGCAGCTCGTCGTACCAGCGCTCCCGCACGGGGCCGACCGCGCCGAGACAATCGACGAAATGGAAATTGCCGGCATAGTCGGCCTCGAACGCGCGCAGGCGGGCCGAGAACCGCTCGATGATCTCGGCCGTGATGGCGCGCTGCAGCTCCGTATCCTTGATGCCGCATCCCATCATCGGCAGGCCGAGCCAGCGGCCGCTCTCGCCGTCCGGCCAGCCGCGATCGTAGCCGTGCGCGAAGATCTTCAGCTTGGGATCTCGGCGCAGGATGTCCTCGATCAGCACTTTGTAGAAGTAGATGACCTGGCCGATCGCCTGCTCCAGCGGCTCTTTCAAGCACGCCCGCGGGTCGTCGCCGGGGCGATAGGCCCTCAGATAGAGATTGAGCGCGCCCTCCCCCAACAGGTCGTTGCCGCCGCCGCTCAGGAGGACGCCGTCCGGCCGGATCTGCTCGATCGCCTTGAGCACGTCGCCGCTGGACGCCATGTGGCGCATCGTATCGCCGGCGCCGGCGAGGGAGTAGATGGCGTAATCGTCGCTGAGATGCCGGATCGTGTCCTTGACGAAGATCGGATACTGGAACCAGGAATCCCCCTCGGCGACGAAACGGAGGCCCTTCCAGCCGCCCCGCTGCACCTTGCGCCAGTACATGGCCTGCCGGCGTGCTCGAATGATGGGATTGATCGCCGCCAGGGCGACGATCAGGGCCGATTCCGGCTCGGCCCGCCCATCCGTCTCGGCACCATCGAGCAGATCGCGACGCTGAATGTGCTGGACCGTGCCGGGATCGTGGCTCGGCACGATGCGCGGCGAAAACGCGTCCGAGCCGGGGTCCAGCATGACATGGCCGGCGAGCAATTCCTCGGGGATGTCGAGATCGTTCAACTTGGCCGCGAGCTCGCCCGGCGTCAGGGCCTCGCGCGCGGGCTGCTCGCCGGCGGCGGATGGGGCTGCGGCTGCCACGGCTGGCCCCCTGACCCCGACGGCATACTTGCTCCTGATGGACTGGATGATGGACGCGAGCGCCACGCCCTCGTTGGCCGGCTCGTTCATGAAGCCGCTGCGACCGCCGAGATTGCGCAGCCCGCCCTTCTGCGGGGGGCCGGCATGGTGCATGGCGATGACCTGCCAGTCGTTGTCGTCGAACACGGGGCTGCCCGAGTTGCCGGGCATGGTCGGCGTCCTGTAGCGCAGGTAGATGTCGCCGATCCGCTCCTTGCGCTTGTAGCCGACGTCGAGCACCTCGGTATCGTTGAGGGAGATGCACAGCTCCTCCCGCGCGGGATGCCCGATGATGAAGGCGTGGCGCAGCGCCATGTCGTCCAGACGGTCGGCGACCAGGTCGGGGGCGAGTGACAGCGGCCGCAGATGCTCGATGCGCGGCGAGAGCCGAACCAGCGCATAATCGAGCGCCTCGAACGGCGACTGCATCAGGACCTCGGTGAGGCGATAGCGGCTGCGGCTCTCGACATCCTCCTGGAAGGTCACGTAGGCCCGCTCGATGTCGATGCCCGGGGCGGCCGGCGGATCGCCGACGACGTGGGCGTTGGTGAGCAACAGCAGTTCCTCGCCGAGCGACGGAGCGAGGTCGCCGCCGCGCACGAGAAAGCCGGTGCCGACCGGAAGCCCCGTGCCGATATTGACGATGCGCCCGACGGCGGCCGCTGCCGTCAGCCCCTGCTTCAGCCAGGACAGACGCCGCGGCGCCGCGTTGCCGAGCACGGCCTGCGGCACCACGTCGTCCATTTCCGCAAACGACAGCATGGCCTGCGTCTCGGACTTGCTCAGCTCGAGACGGCCGCCACGCATCTCGCCGAGGCGGGCATTGAGCGCCGCGACGAGTTGCCCCTTGGCATCGCGTCCTGCCGTGATGCCCCAGACCTGGTTGAGCTGACGTAGGCTGCCCTCCAGCGGGAAAGCCGTTTTGACCCCATCCTCTCGATGGACATATCGTCCATACCAGTGAGCCGCCTTCTCGAGCAGCTCCCGCGCCGACTCGTGACGGCCCTCCCGCGCCTCGGCATCGGCGAGCGCCACATAGCATTCGCCCGCCACCGCCGCGTTCCAATGCTCGTCGCCACCGGCCTTGCCGCCCTGCAGATGGGCGAGCAGATGGTGCACGATCGGGACCGCGTCGACGCCGGATGGAAGCGTGACGCCGTCGCGGCGCGCCCGCGCGATCAGGGCGACCAGATTGATGCCGAGCCAGCCGACCTTGTCATCCGCGGCCGCGAGGTAGGCCGACGCGTACCTGGAGATCGCCTGGCGCAGAGCCGACTCGATCGCCGGCGGGCGCGGACGGTGGCGATATTCGACGTAGATCTGTTTGTGGGCGCGCCCGAGCAGCCCCAGCGCTTCGATGTGCGCCTCCTGCTCGCTGGACGTCGTCATGGCGATGCGCTCGAGGACCGGCACGGCCGCCACCGGCTGCCCGGAGTCGATCAGCGCCTGGGCCTGATCGCGCGCCACCAGGCCGTCGTCCACGCCGAGGCGCTGGATGTGATCTGCGACCCTGGCGAGGTGGTCGAAGGCGCGCGCATCCTTGAGCGACTTGAGCACGCCTGCGTAGTCCTCCCTCCGGATCGCGCGGCTCATGCGGGCGAGGGCGTCAAGGAAACGTTCGATGGGACCTGCCAGCGCCTCGAGCTGGAGCTGTCCCGCCAGCGCCTCGATGTCACGCGCGGCCGACGCGACCTCCTTGCACACTTCCCCCATTTCCCCCTCCCGTACGCATGACCGAGCCTCGCGCCTGAAAGCTAGTACAGGTGAGCGGCGGATGACAGATGCTCTTCCGCGTGCGCCTCATGAGCAGGCCGAAGCGTTGCCGTGAGGGCGCACCCGGCCGCTTCATCCCTCCGTCCAGGGCGTCAGGGCGAGGCGATGGCCGGCGATATCCGCAAAGGCCCGTTCCCGGCAGGTCAGGACCAGCACCTGATGCTGCCGTGCCGCCTCCGCGAGCGCCGCGAACATCCCGGCGATGCGCCGGTCGTCGGCATAGACCAGGGGATCGTCGAGGACGACGGGCGCGGCGTGGCCATGCTCGGCCAGGTAGCGCGCATAGCCAAGGCGCACCAGGATCGAGATCTGCTCGCGGGTTCCCATGCTGACCACGTCGAGCGGCTCGGCCCGTCCCTCGCGCACCAGCGCGGTCGCCTCGGCAGCCGCGCCGAGTTCGAGCGTCCCGTCGCCGAAAATGTGCGTGAGATAGGGGCGCGCCGAGGCGATGATCGGCGTCAGGAAGCGGTCGCGGCTCTCGCGCTCCACCGCCTCGAAGGTCCGCCGCAGCAGGTCGAGGGCGGCTGCCTCCTGCGCGAAGCCCGCCACCTGGGCAGCCAGCGTGCGCACACTCTGCGTCAGCGCTTCGAGATCGGCGCGCCGGCCGCTCTCGCGCCGGTTGCCGAGTGCGCCTTCAAGCTGATTGATCTCCCGCTCCAGCTCCTTGAGCCGCCCGTCGGCCCCTTGCCGGGCCGCACGCGCCCGTGCGTGCTCCGCCTCGATCTCGCGCCGGCGCGCGGCATCGATCACCTGGCTGCGAACCGCCCGGTGCTCGCGCTCGGCGGCGGCATGGGCCGCGACTTGGTCGGCCAGAGCCTTGGTGAGCTCAGCCACCCGCGACTGCCGTGCCTCCGGTGCGCCGAGCCGCGCTTCGAGCTGCAGGATCTCGTCGCCGACGCGCTGGCGCTGCTCGCGCGCGCCATTCAGCGCCGCCTCGGCCGCGCGGACGCCCTCGCGCGCACGCTCGCACGCGGCCTGCCTCGAAGCGAGGTCCCGTTCGGCCGCCGTCACCGCAGCCTCCAGCACATCCGCACTGCCGGACGCCGGCTCGCCGGGCGCAAGCCCCGCGAACTGGGAAACCTCGGCCGTCAGCGCCGCATGCTCGGCTTCGAGAGCCTCGAGGCCCTGCGGCGCCAGAGCAGCGACGGTCGCCCGCGCCCGCTCGCGCTCGCCCTCCATGTCGCGGCGTGCGTCGAGCCGGGCCTGGGCCTCGCCGAGCGAGGTGACGGTCATGCGCGCCAGCATGTCGTCGAGCGCCTTGCGCTCACCATCGCGCGTGTGGCGGAGGTCGGCGAGATCGCTGCCGCCGCCCGGCGCGACGCTGATCGTGCCGACCCCGAGGATCTCCAGACGGATCGGCGTGTCGGGCCGCAGCTCTTCTCCGTCATCGAGGGGCCGACCAGCCAGATTGATCCTGCCACCGGCGCCGGGCACGTAGGTGACGGTGACGCGTGGCGCGGCGGCCGACAGGCGTCCCTCGCTCACGGCCAGCGCGCCGGCCAGCGACCGCGCCCGCTCGACGCGCTCCGCCGTCACCGGCAGCGCGGCCAGCGCAGCGTCGAGCCGCGCCTGCTCCTGCCCCGCCTGCCGAACCAGACCGAGCCGGTGCTCCAGCGCCTGCTGGCGTGTGCGTACCGCGTGCGCCTGCACGAGTCGGGCGTGCGCGTCACGGTGCGCCCGGCCCTCATCGAGCCGTCGCCGCTGTGCCTCGTGCGCCTCGCTGGCCGTCTCGATCTGCACGCGCGCGGCGGTTGCCGCCTCGTCGAGACGGCCGATCTCGCCATCGAGCGCCGCGGCCTGAGTGTGCCTCTTCGCGAGGTCGGCCATGTCGCGCTCGAGATACTCCAGCGCCTTGCGTGCGGCGTCGCGCTTGAGGCTCTCGGCCTCAAGCCGCGCCGCGGCTGCCGCCTCCTGCTGCTCGGCCGCCTGCGCCACCGCCAGCCCCTGCTCCGCGACCTCAACCGCCGCCTCCAGCTCGCCGCGGCGTTCGGGCGAGAACAGCGCCTCGCGCTGCGCGATGCACGTGGCGAGCCGCTCGATCTCCTGGCGTTCGGCCTCGGCCTGCGCCTGCGCCGCCGCGAGCGCCAGCTCTGCCGCGGCGAGATCCTTGATGGCCCGTTCGCGCCGGCTGCCGGCCGGCGGCTTGTCGGCCCCGCGACCGCCCGTGAGTTTCTTGAGGTCACCCTCCACAAGCGCCCTGACGGCTCTGGCGCGGTCGCCGCC
>JAGRKR010000229.1 GCA_020442225.1 Hyphomicrobiaceae bacterium
ATCCACGGCGGCTACGGCTACTCGAAGGAGTTCATCGTCGAGCGTCTCTATCGTGACGCACCGTTGCTCTGCATCGGCGAGGGTACTAACGAGATCCAGCGTCTCGTCATCGCCCGGCGGCTGATCGAGCGCAATCCCGTCTGACACCGGCACACCGGACGCCCCACCGACCGAGGAGCAAGCAGCCATGATCGTGCGCATCGACCACATCGTCATGAATTGCCGCGACGTGCAGGCGACGGCCTCATGGTACGAGCGTGCGCTCGGTTTCACCCGGGAGATCTATACGAGCCCGTCGGCGCCGGGCGAGCGCATCTCGCTCAAGTTCGGGCCGCACAAATTCAACCTGCGCCAGACCGGCGACGCCGGCTGGGTGACCTGCAAGGTCGATGCGCCCGGCTCGCTCGATCTCTGTTTCGTCACCGAGGGCAGCCTCAAGCCCGTGATGGAGCGCTGGGCGGCGGCCGGCATCGCCGTCACTGCAGGGCCGGGGCCGCGCACCGGCGCGCTCGGCATGATGACCTCGATCTACTGCAACGATCCCGACGGCAACCTCGTGGAGGTGTCGACGTATGCGGCCGATCCGCTGGCGTGAGGGAGATGAAGCAGAACGAGGGGCGTCCTATGCGCCGGTGATGCCGTCGCGGTTGGCCTCGAGATAGGCGATCGTGGCGCGGGCGTGCATGAGGATGTCGCGGGCTTCGGCCGTGCCGTCCTCGTCGCCTTCCAGAATCAGCTTGTCCCAGAGTCCATCGTCGGCGCCGGGCAGCCGCCCGATCCAGCGGTTGACCGTCGTCACCGGCCACCATCCGCCTTCGCTCTGGCGCTCCTCCGCTTCCTTCAAGACCACCTTGAGTGCCGCGATCACGGCATCGACGTCCCGGCTCATGCTGATTTCCTCGGTGTCGTCCACCCGGGAATCCAATCTGATCCGTGGGCGTCGCGCAAGGGGGCGAGGCACTGGTCCCGGTGCGTGACCAGAGGCTTCGCGACTTCGGATGTCTTGCGGAATTCGCTGATTTGATTGGTGGAGCCGAGGGGAATCGAACCCCTGACCTCTGCAGTGCGATTGCAGCGCTCTCCCATCTGAGCTACGGCCCCGGAATCGAGCGGCCATTTAGGGGACCGGCCGCCACCTTGTCAAGCAAGCCGGCGGTTGCAGGCGTCCGCCGCAGCACGCGCCTTGCCGCGACGCCGCCGAGTCGGTAGACAGGCTGCGGGAATAGGTCAGCGAAGGCGGTTCGCACGATGCTTCCAGTCCTGCAATTCATCGATTTCATCCTGATCGACCTGCTGATCTGGATCATCATCGCCAGCGCCGTCATGAGCTGGCTGATCGCCTTCAACGTGATCAACCCCTACAACCAGTTCGTACGCACGCTGTGGACGGCCTTCAACGCGGTCACGGAACCGCTGCTGAGGCCAATCCGGCGGCTCCTGCCGGACATGCGCGGCATCGATATTTCGCCGGTCGTGCTGATCCTCATCCTGATGTTCATCCGCATCGTCGTGCTGCGCGGCTGGCTCTATCCGCTCTTCCAGTGAGCGGCGGCGGCGCGGACCCGTCCAAACCCTGGCGCGTCGCAGCCGATGGGCTCGCCGTGGCGGTGCGGCTGACGCCGAAGTCCGGCCGTGATTCCATCGATGGCGTGGCGGAGGGGGCTGACGGCGCGCATCTCAAGGCGCGCGTGCGGGCGGTGCCTGAGAAGGGGGCGGCCAACGCGGCGCTGATCGCAGTTTTTGCCAAGTGGCTCGGCGTGCCGAAGTCGACCGTCGCGCTCGATGCGGGCGGTAAATCGCGCCTGAAGTCCTTGCGGGTCTCGGGCGATGGAACTGCGCTGGCGGCGCGTCTCGCGGCGCGACTGGCTCAGGACGGGTCGTAGCCTTCCACGATGACGATGTGGGCCGTCGAGGCCTCGTCGCGAATGCGGGCCGCGGCCTGGTATTCGGGCGAGTCGTAGCAGGCTTTCGCGACCGCATAGCTGTCGAACTCGATGACGACATGGCGCGGCGTGCCGCCGGTTCCGCCGACGCGGGTCTCGCTGGCGCCGCCACGCACGATGAAGCGCGCGCCGTACTTGGCGAAGGCCACACCGTTGGCGGCGACGTAGTCCTTGTAGCGCTCGGGGTCGGTGACCGTGACGTGGGCGATCCAGTATCCCTTGGGCATGTCCCTCTCCCGGTTCGGTTGCGTCGGGTCGGCCGCTCGTCAGGCGAGCGCGCCCGCGATCTCCTCGACAATGTGCTCGGCGGCGGCGGCAGGATCGTCCGCCTCGGTGATGGGACGGCCGACGACGAGGTAGTCGGCGCCGGCGGCGATGGCGTGCGAGGGCGTCATGACGCGCTCCTGGTCGGCCGTGGCCGAGCCCCCGAGACGAATGCCCGGAGTGACGATGAGGAAGCCGGCGCCGCTCTGAGCGCGGATGGCCGCCGCTTCCTGACCCGAGGCGATGACGCCGTCGAAGCCGGACTGCCGCGCAAGCTCGGCGCGCCGTGCCACCAGGCCGGTGACGGGCATGGCGATGCCCTGCTGCGCCAGATCGCGGTCGGTGAGGCTGGTGAGGACTGTCACCGCCAGCAGCTTCAGCGCACTGCCGTGGCGACCGGCGACGGCGGCCTCGAGCGTCTTGAGGTCGGTGCCGTGCACGGTGAGGAAGGTGGCGCCGAGCTCGGCCGCATTGGCGACGGCGCGCGTGATCGTATTGGGAATGTCGAGCAGCTTCAGGTCGAGGAAGATGCGCTTGCCGCGGGCCGCCAGCTCGCCGACGAAGGGCAGGCCGCCATTCATCACGAGCTCGAGCCCGATCTTGTAGAAGGTGACGTGGTCGCCGAGCGTCGAGACGAGGCCGCGAGCGAGATCGACGCTCGGCACGTCGAGGGCGACGATCAGGCGGTCCCTGGGAGTAGGCTTGCTCATGCGTGCTCTCACCTGCTGGCGGGCGCTGGCGGCGATGGCTCAGCTGCCCTTGCCCTCGAAGAACTCCTTGACCTTGCTGAAGAAGCCGGAAGACGCGGGGCTCGTCTCGGTGTTGGACGCCTTCTCGAACTGCTCCAGCAGCTCCCGCTGACGGCGCGTCAGGTTCTTCGGCGTCTCCACCTCGACCTGGATGTACATATCGCCCGTGGCCTTGGAGCGCAGCACCGGCATGCCCTTGTTGCGCAGGCGGAACTGCTTGCCCGTCTCGGTGCCTTCCGGAACCTTGACGCGCGTGCGCCCGCCGTCGACCGTCGGCACCTCGATCTGCCCCCCGAGCGCGGCCGTCACCATGGAGATCGGCACCTTGCAGAAGATGTCGGCGCCGTCCCGCTGGAAGAACTCGTGCGGCTGGATGGAGAGGAA
>JAGRKR010000230.1 GCA_020442225.1 Hyphomicrobiaceae bacterium
CCGAGGCAGTAAAGCTCAAGGCACCCCAGCCCCGCCAAACTGTCAAGCATCTCGTGTGCGTTTCCTCGCTTTGAAAGAAAAGTGATGAACTCGGGCTCGAAGACCGAATATACTCGGTCCGGCTATCGCTCTAACATGAGAAGGCCCGGCGCGCGGCGACTTACCGGTTATCGGCTCGATCAGCGCCGCCAGTGCTCATCACAAACGACCCGAGGTGATCGTCCATGGCGCAACGCGGCATCGTCGGTCTTGGTGTGCTCGCGGTTCTGGCCGCCGGCGTGTACTTTGCGCGCGACACCGGACCAGTGCGAGGTACGCTCGACAAGCTCGGCGCGATCGTCTCCGACAAGCCCGCCCCCAAGAAGCGACGCGCCGTGCCACCCGCGCCCGTGCTGACCACCACGGCGGGCACGCGCACCATTCCCGTGCGCCTCGAGGCCATCGGCACGGTACAGTCGCCCTCGACCGTCTCGATCAAGGCCCGCGTCGACGGACAGCTCGTCGAGGCCCTCGTCAAGGAAGGCCAGATCGTCAAGAAGGGTGACCTGCTCTTCAGGATCGACCCGCGCCCTTTTCGCGCTCAGTTGAGCCAGGCCGAGGCCGCGCTCGCGCGTGACCAGGCCACGCTGGCCAAGGCGCGGGCCGATCTCGATCGCTACAAGACACTGTCGAGCAAGGGCTACTCCTCGCAGCAGAAGTACGAGGAATCGGTCGCGCTGACACGCTCGCTCGCGGCGACGATCCGTGCCGGGCAGGCCGCCGTCGAGTTTGCGCGCCTGCAGCTCGAGTACACGACGCTGCGCTCGCCGATCAACGGCCGCACCGGCAGCATCCTCGTGACACCCGGCAACATGATCAAGGCCAACGACACCCAGGCGCTGCTGATCATCACCGAGACCCAGCCGATCCACGTCGCCTTCTCGATCCCCGAGCACAAGCTCGCCGAGGTCAAGCGCCGGGCCGCTGCCGGTCGGCTCAAGGTGTCCGTGGCAATCCCCGAGGACACCGGTCCCCCGATCATCGGCGAGTTGTTCTTCATCAACAACATGGTCGACGTCAGCACCGGCACCATCCAGCTCAAGGCTCTCTTCGCCAATGCCGACGATCGGCTGACGCCCGGCCAGTTCGTGCGTGCGACCATGCAGCTCTCCGACATCAAGGACGCCGTGGTCGTCCCCTCGGCGACGGTCCAGAGCGGGCGCAACGGCCTCTATGTCTATGTCGTGAAACCGGATCTCACGGTCGAGGTCCGGCCGGTCGAGACCGGCCCGAGCCTCGACGACGTCACCGCCATCCTGTCCGGGCTGAAGGTCGGTGAGCGCGTCGTCACGGATGGGCAGTTGCGGCTCTTCCCAGGCGCCAAGGTCGCCCCCAAGGACCGCAAGGGTCCGGGCGGACCGGCAGATGCCAAGAAGGGCGACAGCAAGAAGAAGCGGGCAGACCAGTCATGAGCCTCCCCGAGCTTTGCATCCGACGCCCCGTGATGACGACGCTGCTGATGGCGGCGCTCGTCCTGTTCGGCATCGTCGCCTACCGCTCGCTGCCGGTCGCCGAGCTGCCGAATGTGGACTTCCCGACCATCGAGGTGACGGCGCGCCTCGCCGGCGCCAATCCCGAGACCATGGGCTCGGCCGTGGCCACCCCCCTCGAGAGCGCGTTCTCGCGCATCGCGGGCGTGAAGGCCATGACGGCGCTGTGCGCTGAAGGCTCGTGCCGCATCACGCTCGAGTTCGAGCTCGACCGCAACATCGACGCCGCCGCGCTCGACGTGCAGTCGGCGATCTCGACCGCCATGCGGCAACTGCCGCAGGACATGACCGACCCGCCGTCCTTCCGCAAGATCAACCCGGCGGACTTCGCCATCTTCTACATCGGCCTCAGCTCGGCGACGCTCAAGACGTCGGCCATCAACGACTATGCCGAGACCATGCTCGCGCAGCGGCTTTCGACGATCAGCGGCGTGGCGCAGGTGCAGATCTGGGGCCAGCAGAAATACGCGGTGCGCATCCAGATCAATCCGGACGCGCTGGCGACGCGTGGTATCGGCATCGAGGAGGTCGAGCGCGCCATCCGCGCCGCCAACAGCTACCGGCCCACCGGCTCGCTGACAGGCAAGCGACAGGTTCTCGCCGTCAAGACCACCGGGCGCATGAGCGACGCGGCCGCTTTCAACAACCTCATCGTGGCCTACCGCAACGGCGCGCCCGTGCGGCTCCGCGAAGTCGGCAAGGCCATCGACAGCGTCGAGTTCGACAAGGTCGGCTCTTGGTTCGGCACGCGACAGGGCATCATGCTGGCGATCTACCGTCAGCCCGGCTCCAACACCGTGCAGATCGTCGACGAGATCAACAAGGTGCTGCCGGCCTTCCGCCAGCAGCTGCCGGCCTCCATCAACCTCGATGTCATGTACGATCGCGCGCGCACGATCCGCGAATCCATCGCCGAGGTGGAGTTCACGCTGCTGCTCTCCGCCGCGCTCGTCGTGATGGTGATCTTCCTCTTCCTGCGCTCGTTCTCGGCAACCCTCATCGCGAGCCTCGCGCTGCCGATCTCGGTGATCGGCACCTTCTCGGTCATGTATCTGCTGGGCTTCAGCCTGAACAACCTGTCGCTGATGGCCCTCACACTGTCGGTGGGCTTCGTCGTCGACGACGCCATCGTCATGCTCGAGAACATCGTGCGCCACAAGGAGAAGGGGCTGTCCACCTGGGATGCGGCGCTGGTCGGCTCCAGGGAGATCGGCTTCACCATTCTCTCGATGACGGCATCACTCGTCGCCGTGTTCATCCCGATCATCTTCATGAGCGGCATGATCGGACGCCTGCTCAACGAGTTCGCGATCACGATCTCCGTGGCGATCGTCGTCTCGGGCATCGTCTCGCTGACGCTGACGCCGATGCTCTGCTCGCGCTACATCCAGGCCCACGACAAGGGCCAGCACGGCCTGCTCTACCGCTGGAGCGAGAAGGTCTTCGACGGTATGCTGGCGTTCTACGACGTCACACTCAGGTGGTGCCTGCGGCACAAGCTGGTCGTCTTCCTGACCTTCCTGCTGACGCTCTTCGCAACGTGGCATCTCTACAAGATCTCGCAGAAAGACTTCCTGCCGGCCGAGGATACCGGTCGGCTCATCGCCTTCACGCAAGGGCCGGACGACGCCTCCTACGACACAATGGTGCGCTATCAGGCACAGGTCGCGCGCCTCGCCGCCGCCAATCCCAACGTCGAGGCGATCATGTCGCGCGTCGGCGCCGCCGGCAGCCGCATCACCGGCAACTCCGGCCTGATCTTCTTCCGCATGAAGCCGCCGACGAAACGCCCGGAGCCCGACATCGGCAAGATCGTGCGTGACCTCAGGCGCACGCTCAACACCGTGCCCGGCATCAAGGTCTTCGTGCAGAACCCGCCCGCGATCCGCGTCGGCGGGCGCCTCGCCAATGCCGAGTATCAGTACACCCTGCAGGATCTAGATCTCGACCTGCTCTACAAATGGGCGCTGATCCTCGCCGACGAGATCGGAAAGCTGCCGGGGTTCCAGGATGTCACCACCGACCTCGCCATCACCAGCCCGACGCTCAACATCAAGATCGATCGCGACAAGGCGGGCCAGCTCGGCATCACCGCCGACCAGATCGAGAACGTGCTCGGCTCCGCCTTCGGCTCCAGGCGCGTCTCGACGATCTACACCTCGGCCGCCCAGTATGCAGTCATCCTCGAGGTCGAGCCGGCCTACCAGCGCTCGGCGAGCGCACTCGCCAAGCTGTTCATCCAGTCGAAGGATGGCAAGCTCGTCCCGCTCGATACGCTCGTGACCATCGACCGCACCATCTCGCCGCTGACCATCAGCCACCAGGGTCAGCTGCCAGCCGTGACGATCTCCTTCAATCTGGCGCTCGGCACCTCGCTCGGCACGGCGATCGACCGCATCCACGCGCTCGAGCGCAGCCTGCAGATGCCGGCCACCATCGCCACGAAGTTCGGCGGCACCGCCCAGGTGTTCCAGGAATCGCTCGCGAACATGGGCATGCTGCTCCTGCTCGCCATTCTCGTGGTCTACATCGTGCTCGGCGTGCTCTACGAGAGCTTCATCCACCCGCTGACCATCCTGTCCGGCTTGCCGGCCGCGGGCGTCGGCGCCTTGCTGGCGCTGCTCTACTTCGGCATGCCACTCAGCCTCTACGCCTTCGTCGGCATCATCATGCTGGTCGGCATCGTCAAGAAGAACGCCATCATGATGATCGACTTCGCTCTCGTGGCGGAGCGCGAGCAGAACATGAGCCCGGAGGAGGCGATCTATCAGGCCTGCCTCGTGCGCTTCCGGCCCATCATGATGACGACGATGGCGGCGCTCGTCGGCAGCATCCCCATCGCCATCGGCCACGGCCAGGGCGGCGAGGCCCGCGCGCCGCTCGGCATCTGCGTCGTGGGCGGCCTGCTGCTGTCGCAGATCATCACGCTTTATCTGACGCCGGTGATCTACATCTACCTCGATCGGTTGCAGAAGCTTCGCCTCGGGCGCAAGGCGAAGGACGCGCCCGCGCCGACGACCGTCCAACCGGCGGAATAGCAGGCCGCGTCTGCAAGGGCCGGGCGGGCTGCGCCGCCCCGCTCAGTGATTGAGCCGCCGGCCGCGGCGCGCCTCGCGGATCAGCGTGTAGAGTGCGGCGGACACGACGAGGCTCGCGCCGGCCCAGGTCTGCCATCCCGGAAGCTGGTCGAAGAGAACGAGGCCGATCAGCGTCGCCCAGAGCAACCGCGAGAAGTCTAGGCTCGACACGACCGTCGCCTCGCCTGCCTTGTAGGCGTTGATGTTGCACATCTGACCGCCGACCGACACCACGCCGATGCCGACGACCAGCGCCAGCTCATAAAGGGTCGGCGTCACCCATTGCCAGAGCGCGAACGGCAGGATCACCACACCGACGAACACGGCCTGATAGGTCAGGATGGTGATCGAGCGCTCCGTGCGAGTGAGAACGCGGATCGAAATCATGACGAGGCTCGCAGCGGCGGCGCCGATCAGCGCCAGCAGGCCGTAGATGTTGAGGCCGCCGCCCGTCGGCTTCAGCATGACGAGGACGCCGATGAAACCGACGATCGTCGCCATCCAGCGCCGGATGCCGACCGTCTCGCCCAGGAAGATGATCGCAAAGATCGTAATGAAGAACGCCTTGGCGAAGCTGATGGCCGTCGCATCGGCGAGCGGGATGTGCACGACCGCCGTGAAGCCGCAGTACATCGCCGTCAGGGCGCACAGCACGCGCCCGGCATGCAGCCACGGCCGATGCGTGATCATGTTCTCGGGAAAATGCGCGATGATGACCGGCAGCACCGTCACGAACATGACCATCTGGCGCAGCAGCAGCACCTGCGACACCGGCAGATGGCGGCCCACCAGCTTGATCAACGCCAGCATCACCGAGAAGAACAGCGCCGCGGCCAGCATCCACACGGCGCCGCGCACGTTGCCGGGCAGCCAGCGCCAGCGCGCCGCAAACCCGTGGCTTCGCCGCCGCTCCGGCGCGATCTCCGGCATGCTCAGCCCACCTCGCCGGCCGCCTGACCGGGGGTGTGCGTGGATACCGACTGGCCGAGATCGACCACGTGCCCTGCCGGCTCGCCCTGTGCCCGCACAGGAGCCCGAACGCAGGCCTCCGCCAGCGCCGCCGTGGCATCGATGACCCGCAGCGCCGGCCGCGCCGACTCGTGGGACATCACGACCGGGATTTCCGTGCACCCCAGCACCACCGCCTCCGCGCCTCTCGCCTTGAGCGCCACGATCGCCCGCTCGAGCAGCGGCACGCCATCCTTGACGATGCCCCGCTTGACCATGGCGATGGCCGGCTTGACGAGGTCGCGCATCTCGTCCTCGGTCGGCAGCACCGTGGCCATGCCGCGCCGCGCGAGACGCTCCTGGTAGAACCCGAGCTCCTGCGTCGCCGTCGTCGCCATCAAGGCCACGCACTTGACGCCATCGGGCACCGTCGCCACCGCCGCATCGGCGATATGAATGATCGGCGCGTCGACACGGGCGACCATCTCGCCGTACCAGGCATGCGCCGTGTTGCAGGCGACCGCGATGACGTCGACGCCGAGGCGGTCCAGCGCCTCCAGAGCCACGATCATCGCCGGCAGCGGCGAGGGCGCGGCGGCATCGGCGAGTGCATCGACGCGCGGCGGAATCTGCGGCACCGACCAGAGCACGAACGGCACCTGCTCCTGATCGCGGCTGGCGCCGCATACCCGCGCGCCCGCCTCGACGAGCTTGGCGGCGAAATCCACCCCGGCCAGCGGCCCCATCCCTCCGAGGATGCCGACGAACGGCGGGCGCCGGCCCGTCCCGATGTGGCCGATGACAGTGCTGACGTCAGACATGATGCAGGATCCTCGAAAGGAACTGGCGGGCACGCGCGCTCTGGGCGTCGGAGAAGAACGCCTCCGTCGGAGCGTCCGCCTCGATTCGCCCCTCGTCCATGAATACCACCCGATGGGCGACCTTGCGTGCAAAACCCATCTCGTGCGTGACCACGACCATCGTCATGCCCTCGGCGGCGAGCTCCACCATGACCTCCAGCACCTCGGCAATCATCTCCGGATCGAGCGCCGAG
>JAGRKR010000231.1:0-2000 GCA_020442225.1 Hyphomicrobiaceae bacterium
GCCTCGTGACCGGTTTCATCGCCTACTGGCTGATGAAGACGCTCGACGAGCACAACATCGAGGTCATGATCACGCTGGCGCTCGTCACGGGCGCCTATGCACTGGCGCTCAAGCTGCATGTCTCCGGCCCCATCGCCGTCGTCGTCTCTGGCATCCTGATCGGCAACCACGGCGCCCGCTTCGCCATGAGCGCCAATACGCGGCGGCACGTCTTCCAGTTCTGGGAGCTCATCGACGAGATCCTGAACTCCGTCCTCTTCCTGCTGATCGGCCTGGAGATCCTCGTGCTCGGCCTCAATCCGCAGTACAAGGGCCTGGCGCTCGCAGCCATTCCGATCGTGCTGGCGGCCCGCTTGCTTTCGGTCGCCGTGCCGATCGGCCTGCTCTCGATCCGCGAGCGCTTCACGGACGGCGCCATCCGCATCCTGACATGGTCCGGCCTCAGGGGCGGCATCTCGGTGGCGCTGGCACTGTCGCTGCCGGAGAGCGAGTACAAGGGCGCTATCCTGACCGCGACCTATGCGGTGGTCGTCTTCTCCATTCTGGTCCAGGGGCTCACGGTCGAAGGTCTCGTGCGCCGGACCATCAAGGAGGACAAGGTTGCCGCTGCCGCCGAGCGCAAGGCGGGCCTCGGCGACGGCTCGATGCACGAGGACGAGGTCAAGAGCTACGACCGGCCTCCACCATCGCCAGCGCAACCGGCAGGCAGTGGCAAACGGGCGAAGCGCCGCCGCAAGAACCGCCGCTGACTGCTCGAGCGGCAGCGCGTGCCGCAGCCTGCCGGGCTTGACGGCACGGCGAACGCAAGCGAGAGGGCCTGAGATGCAGGTTGCCTTCAGAGCCGATGCTGCACCGTCGATCGGCGGCGGGCACGTGATGCGCTGCCTGACGCTGGCCGGGGAGCTGGCGCGTCGCGGCGCAACGTGCACCTTCCTGGTCTCGCACGAGACGGCGGCCGTGGTCCCGGCCCTCGGGCGTTCCGGCTTCACGACACGGGTGGTCGGCGCAGATGCGGCCGACACCTTGGCCGCATTGCGCACGATCTCGGCCGAGGGCGTCGATATCCTGGTGACGGATTCCTATGCCATCTCGGCGCGCGAGGAGAGCCAGTGGCGACCGGCCGCACGCCTGATCCTCGCCATCGACGACCTGGCCGACCGGCCGCATGACTGCGATATCCTGCTTGATACCGCGGTCTCGCGAACGGCGAGCGACTATGCGTCGAAATTGCCGCCCCACTGCCACCTGCTGCTCGGCACCCGTTTCGCGCTGCTGCGGCCGGAGTTCGCCGCCGCACGCGCACGCACGCTCGCCGCCCGCGCCCCCGACGCGCTCCGGCGCATCGTCGTCTCGCTCGGCATGAGCGCTGTCGAAACGCCGACAGCGCGCATCGTCCAGGCTTTGCGTCGTGCCGGCATCGCCGCCGCCATCGATATCGTCTCGGCCCGTCCGTCGGAGACGCTCGCCGCCCTCGTCGCGACCACGAAGGACGTGCATCTCCACATCGATCCCGGCGATATCGCCGCGCTCCTGTCCTCGGCCGATCTCGCGATCGGCGCCGCCGGAACCACGAGCTGGGAGCGCTGCTGCCTCGGGCTGCCGAGCATCGTCGTGGTCCTCGCCCCCAACCAGAATCCCAATGCCGAAGCTCTGGCTCGGGCCGGCGCCGCCGTGGTCACGGAGGCGGCCCCCGGCTTCGAAGCCAAGGTGGCGGAGGCCGTGCGCAGCCTCGCCGGCGCACCCGAGCGGCTCGGCGCGATGGCGCATGCCGCAGCCGCCTTGTGCGACGGCGACGGCAGCGCTCGCGTCGTCGATGCCCTCCTGCGTGTCTCGGCCGGCCAGCTCCGCCTGCGAACCGCCAGCGCCGACGACGCCTGCTACCTGCTGGACCTGCGCAACGATCCCGCTGCCAGGGCCGTCTCCCGGCAGACGGACGTCGTGGCATGGGAGACCCATACGGCCTGGCTGGGGCGTCGGCTGGCCGATCCCGCGACGCTGCT
>JAGRKR010000231.1:2059-29803 GCA_020442225.1 Hyphomicrobiaceae bacterium
ACCATCAGCATCAACGTGTCGCCTGCCGAACGTGGCTCCGGCGTCGGCCGCATGATGCTGGCGCTCGCCTGCGACCGGGCCTTCGATCAGGGTTTCTGCACCTCGGTGCTGGCCGAGGTGAAAAGCGACAACGTCAGCTCGCGGCGTCTCTTCACCGGCGCAGGCTTCCGGCTCGTCAACCAGTGCGACGGCTGGTTGCAGTTCCACCTCGGCGCGAGCCGGACGATAGGCTGAGTGTTGCAGCAAGGCCCTCGCGCCGGCGCGCGAATAAGATTAGTAGACGGGAAGTGCCGCGTTTCTCCGCCAGGTCTCGATCGCCAAGGACGGCACGACATGCTCGACACGCCCGAGAAAACCCATACGCCAAGCGGCGTAGGCACAGCCGGCATGGCGCCTGACCGCGCCACTGGCGGATTCGCCATTGCCGGCCGGCCGATCGGGCCGGAGCACCCGCCCTACATCATCTGCGAGCTCTCGGCGAACCATGGCGGCAGCCTGGACAAGGCCTTGAAGCTGCTGGATGCGGCTGCGGCGACGGGGGCCGACGCCATCAAGATCCAGACGTACACGCCTGATACGATCACGATCGCCTGCGACCGCCCGGAGTTCCGCATCAGCGGCGGCCTGTGGGACGGCTATACGCTGCACGACCTCTACAAGGAGGCCTACACGCCCTACGAATGGCATCCGGCGCTGTTCGCGCGCGCCCGCGAGCTCGGCGTGACACTGTTTTCCTCGCCATTCGACGCGACGGCGGTCGACCTGCTGGCCTCCCTCGACGCTCCCGCCTACAAGATCGCCTCGTTCGAGGTCGTGGACCTGCCGCTGATCGCCTACACGGCGCGGCAGGGCAAGCCGCTGATCATCTCGACGGGCATGTGCAACCTTGGAGAGATCCAGGACGCCGTTGCGACGGCCCGCGAGAACGGCGCGGCCGGCGTGGCGCTGCTGCACTGCGTCAGCTCCTACCCCGCCCCCATCAGCGACGCCAACGTCCGGACCGTACCGCACCTCGGCCAGGCCTTCGGCTGCGTCTCCGGTCTCTCCGACCACACGCCCGGCACGGCGGCGGCCGTCGCCTCCGTGGTGCTCGGCGGCGCCATCGTCGAGAAGCATTTCACGCTGGCCCGCGCCGACGGCGGGCCTGACTCCGCCTTCTCGCTCGAGCCGGACGAGTTCACGCGTCTGGTTGCCGACTGCAAGGCCGCGCATGCCGCACTCGGCAGCATCGGCTACGACATCGAAGGCTCGGAGCAGGCGAACGTCGTGTTCCGGCGGTCGCTCTATGCCGTGCGGGCCATCCGATCCGGCGAGGCGTTCACGGCCGAGAACGTGCGCTCGATCCGGCCGGGACAGGGGCTCGCGCCGCGTCATCTGCCGTCCGTGCTGGGACGCAAGGCGAGCCGCGATATCGCTTACGGCGAGCCCATCGCCTGGGACATGCTCGCCTGAGCGCGAAGCGGTTGCGTCGTTGCGTTTCCCCCGTGTCGAGGCCGAAACAGAAGGGCGAGATCCATGTCGGCTCGTTATGCACGATCTGAGCAGCAACTCGAGCGCGCGCGGCGCACCATCCCCTTGGGCGCACAGACGTTCTCGAAGAGCCTGACGCAATTCCCGCTCGGCGCCTCGCCGTATTTCGCAGCACGCGCCAAGGGCTCGCGCGTGTGGGACGTCGACGGCAACGAGTACATCGATTTTGCCAACGCGCTCGCCTCGGTCACGCTCGGCTATGCCGATCCCGACGTGAACGCCGCGGTCGCCGCCCAGCTCGACGACGGCACCATCTACACGCTGTCGCATGCGCTCGAGTCCGAGGTGGCCGAGATGATCTGCGACCTCGTTCCCTCGGCGGAAATGGTGCGCTTCGGCAAGAACGGCTCGGACGCCACGGCCGGCGCCATCCGCATCGCCCGCGCCTACACGGGACGCGATCACGTCCTCACCTGCGGCTATCACGGCTGGCAGGACTGGTACATCGGCGCCACCGCGCGCAGCAAGGGCGTGCCCGAGGCCACGCGCCAGCTCACACACACGTTCCCCTACAACGATCTGCCAGCGCTCGACGCCCTGCTCGCGGCCCACGACGGGCAAGTCGCAGCAATCATTCTCGAGCCGATGAACGTGGTCGAGCCGATGCCGGGCTTCCTCGAGGGCGTCAAGGAACGCGCGGTCAAGGCCGGCGCGGTTCTCGTGTTCGACGAGACGATCACCGGCTTCCGCTTCGCCAACGGCGGCGCTCAGGAACTGTTCGGCGTGACACCCGACCTGACGACCCTCGGCAAGGGCATCGCCAACGGCTTCCCGCTGTCGGCCGTCTGCGGCCGGCGCGACATCATGATGGAAATGGAGGAGGTCTTCTTCTCCTTCACCATGGGCGGCGAAACGCTGTCGCTGGCGGCGGCGAAGGCCGTGCTCGGCAAGCTCTTGCGCGAACCTGTCGTCGAGACGCTGCGACGGCGCGGACAGCGTCTCGTCTCGGGCGTCGCGGAGCGCATCGTCCGCCACGGCGCGCAACACTTCCTGGAGACCTCGGGCAACCCGACGTGGACCTTCCTGCTCATCAAGGACGCGGAGGGGGTCACCTCCTGGGAGATCAAAACCCTCTGGTTGCAGGAGATGATGGCCCGCGGCATCCTCACCGTCGGCACCCACAACATGAGCTATGCGCACTCCGAGGAGGATGTCGATCGCGCGCTCTCGGTCTATGACGAGGTGCTGCCGATCGTCTCCGATGCGGTGCGCAACCGCGCCGTGCGCCAGCTCCTGAAGTGCGAGCCGCTGGAGCCGCTGTTCCGGATCCGGTGAAGACGATGGCGCGGCTCGGTCTCGGCACGGTGCAATTCGGCCTGCCCTACGGCATCTCGAATGCGAGCGGACAGGTCGCGCGGGCCGAGGCCGCCGGTATTCTGGACGAGGCGGCGAAGGCGGGCATCGGCCTGCTCGATACGGCAGCCGCCTACGGCACCGCCGAGGAGGTGCTCGCCGATATCCTGGCAGCAGATGCGTCGTTCCGGATCGTCACCAAGACGCTGCGGCTCGCCGAAGGGCTCGAGAGCGTGATCGCGCGCGCGCGCCTCTCGGCGTCCCGGCTCGGCCGCGCCTGCGACACGCTTCTGGTGCACTCGGCGCCCGATCTCGCAGGCCGCGACGGCGAGCGCTTCTGGCGCCGGCTGCAGGACCTCAAGGCCGACGGCCTGTTCGCCCGCATCGGCATTTCGGCCTATGTGGCCGACGATCCGCTGGGCCTGGCCGAGCGGTTCCGCCCCGACGTCATGCAGGTGCCATTCAGCCTGCTCGACCAGCGGCTTCTCGCCGACGGCACGCTCGCCGGCCTCGACCGGCTCGGTGTGGAGGTGCACGTACGCTCCGTCTTCCTGCAGGGGCTCGTCTTCATGGAGCCCGCAGAACTGCCGCCCAAGCTTGCACACGCTGCCGGCCGGCTTGCGCAGGTGAGGGCGGCGATCGATCATGCCAGCTCGAGCCCGCTCGAGGCCTCGCTCGCCTTCGCACTGTCACAGCCGGGGGTCGATATCGTCCTCGTCGGCGTCACCAGCCGCGCCGAGCTCGCCGGCATCGTCGCCGCGGCCGGCAAGGCGCCAGCGGAGCTCGACTGGCGCCAACTCGCCATCGACGATCCTGTGGTGCTGACGCCGTCACTTTGGTAGGCCGCAGACCGCCGACACTTTCGATCGGAGTGAGCCCATGATTCTCGCCATCCTGCAGGCCCGCATGTCCTCGACGCGGTTGCCTGGAAAGGTCCTGAAGCCCATCCTCGGCCGGCCGATGCTGGCGCTCCAGCTCGAGCGGCTGGCGCGCGCCAGCCGCATAGATCGCCTCGTCATCGCCACCAGCACGGAGGCGAGCGACGATCCCATCGCCGACTTCTGCACGGCGGAAGGCCATCTGTGCCATCGGGGCTCGCTCACCGACGTGCTCGGCCGCTTCTGGAGCGCCTACGTCGCGCACGGCCCCGCCGACCACGTGGTGCGCCTCACTGCGGACTGTCCGCTCGCCGATCCGACCATCGTCGACGCCTGCATCGCGCTCCATCTCGAAAGCGGCGCTGATTATACGTCGAACGGGCTGGTGCGAACCTATCCCGATGGCCTGGATGTCGAGGTCATGACCGCCGATACGCTGCGCCGCGCCAACGCCGAAGCACCCCCCGGCCCGTCGCGCGAGCACGTCACCATGCACATCTATCAGAACCCCGACCGGTTCCGCATCGTGCACCTGACGCAGCCGCGCGATCTCGGCGAGCTGCGCTGGACGGTCGACACGCCGGCCGATCTCGCCATGGTCACGGCGGTGTTCGCAGCGCTTCTGCCGACGAAGCCGGAGTTTCTGCAGGACGACGTCCTGGCCTTGCTCGCGGCGCGCCCCGACATCGCCGCCCTCAACGCGCCGGCTTGACGCCCACTCAGCTTCCGAGGGCGCGGTCGTAGATCTCGAACGCCGTGCGGCGTACCGCGTCGGGGACGTAGTTGCCCTGCGCGCGAGCCAGGCCGCCAGCGCCGAGGCGCCTGCGGAATGCCGCGTCGGCGACGAGCCGGCGCATGGCCGCCGCCAGGAGCGCGGCGTCGCCGGGCGGCACAACGAGGCCAGTCTCCTCGTGGCGGGTCACGTCGGTCACGCCCGTCGGCAGGTCCGTGGTCACGATCGGCAGGCCGCACAACTGAGCCTCGACCTGCACGATGCCGAAGGCCTCCGCCGTGGAGATGCTCGGCAGCACGAAGGCATCGGCGGCGCGCAACAGCCCGATCTTCATGTCCTCATCGACAGCGCCGAGAAAGACCATTCGGTCCGCGACGCCGGCCGCCGCAGCGGCAGCCTGGAGCGACTCCCGCTCCTTGCCGTCGCCGGCAATCAGGCAGCGCGCGCCCTCGACATGACGCATCGCTTCGACCAGCACGTCCAGGCCCTTGTAGGGCACGAGCCGGCCGACGAAGGCGAACAGCACGCTGCCGTCCGCAGCGAACGTCCGGCGCAGGTGCGCGGCGTGCTCCCTGACCGTCTCCGTCTCGGCATAGCGGGCGGGATCGATGGCGAGCGGCAGCGCCGCGAAGGGCACGTCGACACCGCGCACGTCCTCGGCCAGATCGCGGTTCTTGAGGGAGAGGACGGTGACCACCTCGCAGCGCCGCAGCATGCGGCGATAAATGGCGGCGGCGATCCGGCCGGCCAGTCCGAAGCCGACCATGTCGGCATGATGGGTAACGACGATGCGTGCGCCGCGGGAGAAGGCGGATACGAGCGCCAAGCCGAGCACGTTCGGCACATGCAGATGAATGAGGTCGTAGCGCTCCGCCAGCACCTCCCGAAGCATCGCCGGGCTCAGGGGTTGCGACGCCACCGTCGCCCAGGTGCCGGCTCGCACGAGCCTGTAGCCCGGTTGGCTTTCACGGTGAGTTGCACGATCCTGCGAGTGGACGAGCACCGTGAGGTCGTAGCGCTCACCCAGCAGGTCCGCCAGCGACTTGACGTATTCCTCGATGCCGCCGAGCACCGGCGGGAAGAACTTGCCGATCATCAGCACGCGCGGTCGTCTGGTCACGGCCCCGCGACCGGCGCGGGTATCACGCTGCGGCCCCGCGCCGGATGGCCGGAACCCCTTGAACGGGGACGCCTTGGCCGGATGCTCCGGCCGCTCGAGCGGATGCTTCACCACACCCATGGACACGTCTCCTCGATCCGCCGGCAGGGCGCGGGTCAGCGCCCAGCTCGCTTGAGTTGGTTGTAAAAGGTTGCGAGAAGCGCCAGCCCAGCGAACGCCAGGTTGCTGATGACGCCTGCGCCCATGAGCAGTCCGCTCACCATGGGCACGAGCATGATCTGCATCAGCGTGAAGACGTAGAGCGGGAAGGCATAGGGATTGCCCGCCCGCGCGCTGAGCCGCGCCATCTCGGCGACGAAGCCGTAGGCGATGCAGAACACGGGGAAGAAGTATCCGAAGTCGATATAGGCAGGACCGAAGAACGACTGGAAAACGCCGACGCGCGGGTTGATCACATCGATCACCTGCGTCGCGGCGGTCGACGACTTGCCTGCGAAAACCGCGACCAGCTTCGCGATGATGAAGAACTGGTAGTCGCCGTGGGCGAAGTTGCCGTCCTTCAGCTCCAGAAGATAGAAGAATTCGAACGTGCCGCTGAGCGCATACTGGAAGAGCGAGGCGAACGCCACGAGCAGCGCGCCGGCCGAGCCACTGGCATCGACCATGTCGAGGTACCAGGGCGCCAGGGGCACCACGTGCGTATAGGCGGAATAGCGGGAGGCGAACTGATAGGAGATACCCATCTGCTCGAGTCGCCAGATGAACATGTAGCTGAAGACGAGGATCGCCAGGAAGGCCGCGGCGGAGGCGAGCGCCACCTGGCCCGGCCTGATCCGCCGCGCCAGCAGCGCGAACGTCACGAAGATGCACAGACCGAGAGCCAGAAGCTGCGTGCGGCTCGCCAGCAGAACGGTGAGCGCCGGCGCCGACGAGGCAACCACCAGCGGCACGATGCCGATGCGCTTGAAAATCCCGAGGTGGCGACCGATGGCGGCGAGCAGCAGCGCGGCGAGGCCGAACGGCGTCAGAAGCGCGGCAACGACCGAGACGAAGGAGGAACCGGTGCTGCTGAGCGCGCGGCGCATCTCGAAGACGTTGTCGTCGAGATCGATGCCACGAATGACGAAATAGTCGATGAGACGCGCGCCGACACCAACCACGGCAAGCAGCAGGCAGATGCGGAAGACGATCGCGAGGCGGTCCGACTTGACGTCCAGGCGCTTGAAGCGAATCCCGAAGAGGGCCGGCAGCACAAAGCCGAGGACGAGGAAACCATATCCCGACAGCAGCGCCAGGATCGGCCAGCCCGACTGCGGCCAGCGCGGCGAGACGGGGGCCAGAACGAACGCGACGAGCCAAATGGCCAGGGCGCCCATGAGCACGCGAAACGGCGTCAGGCGCTCGGTGAAAGCCATGCCCGACAGCCGCTGCATCGGCAGCGTCGTATAGACATCGACGCTGTGGCGGCGCGGCCCGGCGTCAGCCACCATCGTTCGGCTCGTGCCCTTCACTCCGTGCTCCTCAGTGCCAGATCGCCCCGCCCATCTTCACGTCAACGCCAAGACCCACTTCCGCCCTTCCGGAGCGTTCAACTCGCCAGCGGCAGTTTCCGTTGCTTGCGCCAGGCCGACAGCACCTCGAGACAGGCGCCGCCGACGATCGCCAGATTTTCGTCCTCGAGTGCCGCGGGATCGCTCACCGAATCCACGTAGCGCCCCTCGAAGCTCTGGGCGATCAGCCAGGCGAGGAACGCTTCCCGCGTCGCTGCGTCGGGAATCTGCGGCGACTCGAGCATGCGACGGAAATCGCCCTCGGAAATCTCGTAGGGGTTGAGGCCGTTCGCGGTCAGAACCGGCCCGAAATACGTGGACGCGAACGTGGCTGCCGGTCGGCCGATGAGCCCCGCCTCGAAGGCGGCCGTGCCGCTGGTCGTCACGGTCAAGCGGGCTTCCAGGATGAGGCTCATGGTGTGCGCGTCGGGAGCGATCAGGCGCGCATTCGGCAGCGCGCGGATCTGCCGGTAGAAGTCGGGCGTTCGGTCGCCGATGGCGACGGTATGTTCTTTGATGTAGAGCTCGTGCCCGGCCGGCATGATCTTGGTGAGCGCCCGCAAGGTCTCGAGCTGGTTGTTGAAGCGGTAGCCGAGCACGTCGATCGAGGCTTCGGGCTGCTTGTGCAGCAAGACCAGCACGAAGGGCTTGCGCGGGGAGGCCGGTACCGGCTCGAACCACTCCGCGGCGCGACCACGCGCCATGCGCACGCGGCGGAACTGGCGAAGGCGCCCCGCAGCCCGGCCGACGAGCGGCGGCACGGTCTCGTCGCCCTTGTTCAGCTCGGGCGAAAGCAGCCCGACCGCCGCCTCGTCCCACCAGTGTCGGCGGAAGCCCGCAAGCTTGGCGCTCTGGGCCATATAGTGCGGCTTGACCGCGCCAGCCTCCAGGCCGGCGATCAGCGAGCGCGCCATGTCGCGATGCTCGTCCGTGGGCTTGGCCAGCTCGATCACGCGCGAGCAGAGAATGCCGTCGTAGAAGGCGAACCGCGTCGAGGGAATGCGGATCGTCGAGGGCACGGAGTAGGTGCGCCCGGAGGCCGTGCAGAGGGCTGCCGTCACCATCTCCAGCATCCATGTGCCTTCGCCGAAAGCCACCTCGACGCCATGCTGGTCGAGGAACGCCTCCACCAGCCGCGCCGCGAGCGCCGCATAGGCCCGCGCATACGCCTGCGGGCGACGCTGCAACAGCCGGTCCATCAGGATGAGCGAGGAGACGGTGTGGCCGCTTCCGGCCTCCATGCGCGCCAGCCGGGCCTCGTCGTCAGCGGTCAGCTCCGGCCCGGTACGCCAGATATCGTAGTGATCGGCCATGCACAGAATGGCGCCCGGACGGACGCCGGCATCGACGAGATAGTTGCGCCAACGGCGGCTCGGCGAAATCCACACCACTCGTTCCCCGCGCGCCTCGATGCGGCGCGCGACCTCGCGGTAGAAGATCGTCTTGTGCTGGTTGGCGACGAAGCAGACTGCCATGTTGTACCTTTCGCGACCGTAGGACCGGGCGGCCACCCGTTCGATCAGTTGAATGCGGTGCGGCTTCCGCGCGAGCGCTCGCTGCGAGCCTCGCCCGCAGACGGCTCCATGGTCCGCGACGGCCTGGCAATTCGCGACGCGATGTCCGCCAGCAGCCCGAGCTGGCCGAACGGCTTGCCATTTGCAGGGCCGAGCGCCAGCAGATTGGGAACGGCCGCACGGATGGCCTGCGACTGCGCCTCGAGCGCCGGCTTCCAACCCGGCAGCAGGATCGGCAGTGCGACCGGAAGCGTGGTCGTGCCGAGCAGGCTCACACGCGAGGCATCCTCGATGAGGCCCATGCGCGCCAGTTCGGCGGCGATCAGCCCGGCAAGCGGAGCCGTGTCCTCGCCGCGATCGCTCGCGACCTCGACGGTGATGCGGGGGCGTGCCGGATCGGCTGCCGCCACGTTGTCGTAGAGCGTGATGCGGAACGAGCGCATGCTCGGCTCGTAGACAGTGATCCAGTGCAGGTCGTTCACGGCGAGCGGGCCGTCGGCGACGAAGTGCAGCAGCTCGAGATTGCGGGCCGCGAACGGGGCCGCCGGCACCTCGACCTCCAGGATGCGCGCAAGCGGGGCTGGCGCGAGCGCTGTCACGATGCGGTCGAACGCGATGACGCGCGGCCCATCGGCGGTTCCGAGCGTGGTCTTTGTGGGCTTTCCGTCCACCCACTCAAAGCCGAGCAGCTTGGCCGAGGTGACGATCTCGACGCCGGAAGCGCGAAGCGTCTGCACGAGCCCATCTATGAACAGGCCGACACCCAAGCCGCCGCGCGGATAGCCCTTGATGATGTTGCTCTTGCCCATACGACGATTGGCATAGGCCAGCCGGCGATCGACGGAGGGGCTGGCCTTGAGCGCGGCGGAAACCTGCCCATCGACCAGCTTGAAGCGATGCGGCGCGAAAACGTCGAAAGCCTGCGCCGAGAGCTCGGCAGGGGCGCGCCCGGTCAGCTTGCGGCAGACGGCGGCGAGATGCTCGCGTTGCAGGCGGGCTCCGAAATCGAGGTTCCAGCGCTGCTCCAGCGTGGCGGCGTCCTGCCCTTCGCCGGGCGCCAGCAGGAAGTCGGCGACATAGTCGCGATAGTTCACCGTCTGTGTCAGGTCGAGGCAGCCCGTATCCCGGATCAAGCGATCGCCGTAGACGTGGCCCTCGTTGAGGCTCTTGTCGAACCACAGCCAATCGTCGCTGTTGACCACCGAGAGAAGATCGGCGCCGATCACTTCGTCGCCCGGTATCAGCAGGAAGTGCGTTCCCAGGTCGAACCAGAAGTTCCTGCCGGACGCGTCCTTGAGGCACTCCGAGCGCAGCAGGCCGCCGACCTCGGGGGCTTGATCGACGATGACGACGGACTGGCCGGACTGCACCAGCCGCAGCGCCGCATAGAGGCCGGCAAACCCGCCCCCGATCACGAGATTATCGAAAGTTTTCATAGGCCAGCTCCCCGTGCACCGAAGCGCGTTGCAACAACGGCCGCGAACACGCGCGACCGGGTACGCTGAGGCACATTTTCCTGGGAGACACGTCGGGCCCGCGCCGAGGGCAAGCGAGCACGCAAACACCCGTTGAATGCGAGCTAAGCGGGAAATCGTAAACGCGGTGTTAACTGTCGCGGCAATGCGGGGCACTCCGCCGAGATCCATCCGAAAACAAGACTGAATTCAGCCGGCAATTGCATGATGGACACACCTTTGCGAGCGGCGCTTGCGGCGATCCGAGGGCGCGGGCGAATCAGCGGAAATCAGACCGTCAGCTTAAGGAGGAGATCCGCGCGCGCGCCCGGCGGAAATACGAGCGGCGCCGCGGCGCGCAGCTCGATGCCCAGCACCTCGCCGGCATTGGCGAGAATACGGTCGCCGAGCCTCACGCGCCGAGGCGCAGCCGCCAGCGATCCCAGGTCGTGCGTGACAGTTCGGCGCGCGAGCCTCAGGACCAACTCGACGGGCTGCGCACCGCCGGGCGAGGCGACGACCGCGGCGAGATCGATCTCACACCAACCCGACGCCGGCAGGCGGACGTCGCGAGCTACGGCCCACAGGCCGGGCTGCAGGCGCGCACAGTCCGCATCAACCTGCCAGGGTCCCAGGCCGAGCGCGCGCGCCGGCGACGGGGTCGGCGACGCCGCCGCGGTGCGCGCTTTCAGGAACGGCGCCGGCCGCCCCGCCGATACCAGGGAGACGCCGTCGTGAATCCGGTAGTTCGCCGCGGTATTGGCGCCATTCCTGTCATGGCCGGCGTAGCGGGTGATCGCCGCCTTGCCTCGCGTCTCGTCGGACCAGAGCACGCCGTCGATGACGATGTCGCGAACGTTCGCCGTGCCCGACCAGCGAAACCCGGTCATGGTGCCGGGCGTGTCGATGCGAAAGAGGATCTGCCGGAAAAGCGCGTGTTGCACGCTGGAGGCCGCCCCCTTGCGCGCGATATCGACGCCGACTGCCGGCGTCAGCGCGCCTTGTCCGTATCGATCGTTGTGAATGAACCGCGTCTGCTCGACGGTCGTCGCGTGCGCGTAGTCGAGGGCGAGTTGCGCATCCTTCGACGTATCGAACTCGCAGCCGACGAACCGCGTGCGATTGAGGGACCAGCCGCGGGCGCCATCCAGATACACGCCGATGCCGGCGCCGGCGGACGGTGTCGTTTCGCTGACCCAACCGGACGCAGAGAAACTCGATGCGCGGAACTCGTGCCCGCTGGATCGCACGCGGGCACCCCCGCGCCCGCACAACGTCATCACGCAGCGGTCCCACGACCAGCCCGGCGCGCCGATCGGGTTCTCGTCGTTGTACCCCCAGCCGGCGAGCCGTTCGAGCCTGACGCCGGCCAGATCCAGGCGACTGGCCGTGAAATCGGGATTGCTGTTGACGCCAGTGTCGCCGACCACGCGGATACCATCGCCCGTCAATCGGCTGATTCTGACGTTGGCGATCCGGCCGGTCCACCAGCCAAGCGTCGCCAGGCCATGCTGCACTGGCGTGCCGGGCGGTCCATTGACGTAACGCTGAAGCCCCCTGAGCTCGAGGTTTTCCAGTCCGCCGCCATGCAGGAAATGGGCGCGCCGCAGCGGCCCTTGTCCGACGCCGCGAATATCCAGGATGGCGCCGGCAAAGCCTGTCGCCTCGATCACCGTCATGCCGATGCCGCGCCCGGATATCCTGGGCATGGCCCGGTCGAGCCCGGATGTGTTCCACACCCTGAGCGACCGGTCGGTGACGAACCCGCCTTTGGGCATGACGAGCGGCACGCCGGCATCGCTCGCCGCGTCGATGGCGGCCTGCATCGCCTCGCCCTGCGGCTTGTCGGCGTTCGGCTTGGCGAAGTCGGCGAGATCCACCACCGTCGCGTAACGTTGCTCCGGGCTGCGCCGGACGGCCGGCGCCGGTTGGCTCGCATGCGCCTGGCCGGCAAGTGCGGCGCCGGCCGCGGCCGCAGCCGGCAGCCCGAGCAGAACCTGACGTCGCGACTGGACCATGATCGAGCCTCCGCCGCGCGAACCTGCAATACCCTGCGCCCCGCCCGCCGCCCTCGTCAGGACGCCTGACGGAGCGGTGCCTCGGTCAACTCGCTCACGAGATCGTCGATCCTGGAGTTGCGCTCTGTCCGCTCCGCCAGGGCGACCTCGATGGCCTTCTCGCCACGGCGGTCGCCACGCACCATCATCCACGCCGTTCGGAACATGATCTGGAACTCGAGAGCAAGACTCGCATGGCGGATGTACCATTCGTCGAGCGCGTTCTTCTCGTCCGGCGTCAGCAGCTTGCCGCCGTTGACCTGCGCCCAGCCCGTCAGCCCCGGCGCGACCGCGAGGCGCAAGCCCACCTGATCCGGCTGGTCGATCGGCAGCAACGGCCGCGGCCCGATCAGGGACATGTCGCCGGAAAGGATGCTGAAGAGCTGCGGAATCTCGTCGAGGCGCGAGCCTCTGAGCGCGCGACCGATCGACGACAGGCGCTCATCGGCGGACAAGGCGCGCCCGTTCCGGTCGAATGGCGCCCGCAGCGTGCGGAACTTGTAGACGAGCACGCGGCGGCCATTGCGGCCAAGGCGCTGCTGCCAGAACAGAACGGGCATGCCCACATCGATGGCGGCCAGGACCGCGGCAACCGCCGCGAACGGCGCAAGGACCATCAGCAGGACGATGGCCAGCACGATGTCCATTGCCCGCTTCACGAGCCAGAAGGGGCGGCGCAGGAACGATTCGGGCAGGGCCGGCGGCTCGTCCAAGCCCACGTGATTGATTCCTGTCGGATCATCCCCGCCCGTCAGCGCAAGAGATTCGGGCAGGAACTCGAGCTGGACGCCGTAGCGCGCCGCAGCCCGGTTGATCTCCGCCCAGGCCTCCGGCGCCAGAGAATCGCGACTGCTGGCAATGACGAGCCGGTGCACGTCGACGCCATGCACTTTATACTCTTCGAGCAGTTCGCCGAGCTTGCGCGGAGAGCCGGCGATACGATGGCCGGCCATGGAGCGGCCATTGAGACCGGGGCGGTCGTCGACCAGCGCCACGATCCGCTTCTGCCCGCGCGACAGTTCGTCGACCATCTTCGTGTAGAACCAGGTCAGTCGCGACACGCCGACGACCATGATGTTCTCGCTCGTCGGATAGCGCTGGCGCACGCTCAAACGTCGCCATTCGCGGATGCGGGCCAGTCCGCGTCCGCCGACCAGCCCCGCGGACAGAACCAGGAAGTGGATCGCCGGTATCGAACGCGGCGCCGATTCGAGGCGGGTCAGCATGAAGCAGATGAGCGCTGTCAGCGCCACGGCGACGATGCAGGCCTTGGCCACGTCGAGTGCGTCGCCGACGGAGAAGTAGCGCGACAGCCCGTCGCTCAGGCTGAACCACTGGAAGGCCAGGAGCGAGAGCACGGCCCCGACCAGCGTATAGACGAGCGTATCGTTCAGGTGTTGCGGCAAGAACGAGCCGGGATCGCGCAGCCAGAAGGCGAGCAGCGGAGCGGCGATGGCCCAGGCGAGATCGAAGAACGAAATCCGCGCGACGGATCGGGCATGAGAGGTCGGCGAATGATATCGGCTCTGCATCAAGATGCTCTCACGCGCTCGAATATTGTTCCGTGCCGTCCGATCTCGCGACCGCGGGCGATGCCGCGGGCGCGCTCCGGCTGCCTGAAATTCCTGGGGATGACTCGATTGCGGAAACGCTACGCGCGCTGAACGCGACTAGACTGCGCCGGGATATTGTCCGACGTCTGCTCGAGTGCCGGGCGTGCCGATGACTTCGGTTCCGACCAACTCACCTGCGGCTTTCGCCCTGCTGTCGGCGTAGTTTGTAGGAGAAAACTCTCAATTTCCGGTTAACTGCTCGCTAAGATTGAAACAGTGACTTCCAGATCGCGACGAATAGCTCAGCCCATTCGGACCGGACCGGCGTCGCGCGAATTGGCGAGTCGCGCCGATGTCAAGCCGTATCTCGTGCCGCTTTGCTATGCGGCGGCATGCTGTGTGGTTTCACTCGTGATCGCGGTGTCGCTGCTGACAAAAGGCGAAGCCGCACTCTCGCCGATCGCCGATCGCGACTGGCAAGCCCGCCTCGTCAGCCGGGACGCCATCGTGGAGCGCCTGTCGCAGGAGTTGCGGTCTTATGACGCCGCGCTGGCGCGCCAGGACGATGCCGCAGCACGTCGGCATCTTCTGATGGCTCGCAACGGCCTGATGGCGGCGCTCGAGCGTGGGCCGGGCGACGGCCACCGCTGGGCTCTGCTGGCCGATGTCGAGAGACGCCTGTTCGGCCCGACGCCGACCGTCCTGCGTTATCTCGGCCTCTCGCGGCGCACTGCCCCGCTCGAGCTCGAAACGGTCAAGCTTCGGATTCAGCTAGGCTTTTCCGTATGGCGCTCGCTGCCGGCGAGCGTGCGGGATGCGACCATGGCCGATGTCGCGAAATATCTGGCCGATCCCGCGCGCCATCATCGAACCGTGCCTTACCTCGCCGATATCGCACGCCTGCAAGGGGAAGCCGAGCGCGCCATCACGCGCGGCGCGATCGAGCAGTGGGCTCCGAAGTATCTGCGCTCCTTCGACCTGCACGTCGCCGCGAAGCCGGCCCCCAAAGCGCATTGATTCGCCGGAGAGCGGCGGACACGGCGCGCCCTCGGGCCCACCGTCGATCTTCAATCGGAGTCCGTTCGGCAACACCCTCGACATTTTCGCACGAACGCATTGCCCGAATCAGCAAACGCGTCCACATCAAACCATCGCTTTAAAATGGAAGAATCGCACGACAATGATTGATGGCAGCACCATATTGGTCACTGGCGGCAGTGGCTCTTTCGGAACGCGATTCGTAGAGCTCGTGCTCAAGCACTACAACCCCCGCAAGGTGATCATCTATTCCCGGGACGAGTACAAGCAATTCGTGCTCGCCCAGCGGCTCAGCGATCCCAGGCTGCGGTTCTTCATCGGCGACGTACGCGATCTGCCTCGCCTGCGCATGGCAATGCGCGAGGTCGACATCGTGGTGCACGCCGCCGCCATGAAGCATGTGCCGATCGCCGAGTACAACCCGATGGAATGCGTGAAGACGAACGTGCTCGGAGCCGAGAACGTCGTCGACGCCGCGATCGGATGCGGCGTGAAGCGCGTTGTGGCGCTGTCGACCGACAAGGCCTGCAACCCCGTCAATCTCTACGGCGCCACGAAGCTCGCCTCGGACAAGATCTTCATCGCCTCGAACAATCTGTCGGGCTCGATCGGTACGCGCTTCGCGGTCGTTCGCTACGGCAATGTGGTCGGCTCGCGCGGCTCGGTCATCCCGTTCTTCAAGCAGTTGGTCGAGCAGGGCGCCGACGAGCTGCCGATCACCGACACGCGCATGACCCGCTTCTGGATCACGCTCGACCAGGGCGTCAACTTCGTCATCTCCAGCCTCGATATGATGCAGGGTGGCGAGCTGTTCGTGCCGAAGATCCCGTCGATGCGGGTGACAGAGCTGGCTAAGGCGATCGCGCCGGGCTTACCGCACAAGGTCATCGGCATCAGGCCGGGCGAAAAGCTCCACGAGGTCATGATCACCGAGGACGATGCGCGCCAGACCATCGAGCTGGCCGACCGCTACATCGTGCAGCCCGCGCTCAACTGGTGGAACTCGAAGGGCTATGCCGGCAAGGGCAAGGCGGTGAGCGAGGACTTCCGCTACTCCAGCGACAACAATACCGAGTGGCTGGACGGCGCCGGCCTTTCCAAGATGCTCGACGAGACCGTGTAGCTCCAGACATGTCAGCACCGGCGGAGAAGAAGGCAGCACGCGAGCAGGCTTTCCTGCCCTATGGACGGCAGGAGATCAGCGAGGCCGACATCGCGGCCGTGGTCGAGGCTCTGCGCTCGCCCTGGCTCACCACCGGGCCACTGGTCGGCAAGTTCGAACAGGCCTTTGCCGCTCACTGCGGCGCCAAAGAGGCCGTTGCAGTCAACAGTGGCACCTCCGCGCTGCACGCCGCGATGCGGGCGCTGAAGATCGGCCCGGGTGACGAAGTCATCGTTCCTGCCATCACCTTCGTCGCCAGCGCCAACTGCGTCGTCTACGAAGGCGGCACGCCGGTTTTCGCAGACGTCGAGCCAGACACCGTGCTGATCGATCCCGCCTCGGTCGAGCGCCTGATCACGCCGGCGACGCGCGCCATCGTCGCTGTCGACTACGCCGGGCAGCCGTGCGACTACGATGCCCTGAGCGAGCTGGCGCGCCGCCATGGGCTCAAGCTCGTGGCGGACGCCTGCCATGCCCCGGACGCCACCTACAAGGGCCGCAGGGTCGGGACGCTCGCTGACCTTTCGACCTTCTCGTTTCATCCGGTCAAGCACATGACCACGTGCGAAGGCGGCATGATCGTCACCGACGACGACGCCATGGCCGCCGCCATGCGTCGCTTCCGCAACCACGGCATCGACACCGATCACCGCAGCCGCGAGAAGAGCGGCACGTTCGCCTATGACATGGTCGAGCTCGGCTACAATTACCGGCTGCCCGACGTGCAATGCGCCCTCGGCCTGTCGCAGCTCGGCCGGCTCGCAGAGTGGGTCGAGCGCCGTCAAGCCATCGCCGCCCGCTACGACGCACTGTTCGCCAGCGTGCCGCACGCCACGCCGCTCGTCACGCGCGCGCACCGGCGGCCCGCCTACCACCTCTATGTCATCCGCCTGGATCTGGACCGCCTCGCGATCGATCGCGCCCGCGCTTTCGCTCACCTGCGAGCCCACGGCATCGGTGCCAACGTGCACTACGCTCCCGTCTACCTCATGACCTACTACCGGGAGCGCTTCGGTCACGCCGAGGGACTTTGTCCGAATGCCGAGGCGGTCTTTCCGCAACTTCTGACGCTGCCCATCTTCCCGTCGATGACGGACGAGGATGTCGAGCGCGTCGTCGCTGCGGTGAGCGAGCTCGCCGCGCTCGGCTGAGGCCGTTGATGCGGCTCGGCAGGTAAACTGGTCACAGCGAGGGGGGATCGCTCCATGGGAGCATCGATGTTCGACGCCTACGGCAAGCTCTCGAGCGCCGAGGTCTCCGCCACCGAGCAATCCGGCCGTTATTCCTTCCAGGCCGCTGCCGAGCGACGCATCCTCGCCGACATCGTCTCGAAGCTTTCGCCCACGCCTGACGACCGGCTGCTCGAGATCGGCTGCGGTCCCGGCAACCTGCTCATCCCGCTGTCATTCCTGGTCAAGGAGGCGATCGGCATCGATCACCCCTCCGTTGTCGCACGCGGCAAGGCGCGATTTCGTGACGCGCAGGTCACGTGGCTCGAGGGACAGTTCCCGGATGTGGCTGCCGCTGGCGCCTTCGACTGCGTGCTCATCTATTCCGTCATCCAGAACCTGCAGTCCATGGCCGCCGTCGAGGCCTTCCTCGACGCCGCCGTGGCGGTTCTGCCGCCGGGCGGGCGTCTTCTCGTCGGCGATATCCCGAGCACCGACCGCAAGGCGCGCTTCCGCTCCAGCGACAAGGGCCGCGCCTTCGAGATCGAATGGCGCAAGGTCTCCGCGGAGCTGGCCAAGACCGCGCCAGGCGCCGATCCCTTCCGCGTCTTCGAGGGCGTGAGCTCGCTCGGCAGCTTCACGGATGGCGAGCTTCTGGCGCTGCTACAGCGCTACCGCGCGCAGGGGTTCAACGCCTACCTCCTGCCGCAGCCGGCGGACCTGCCCTTTGGTCATACGCGCGAGGATATCCTCGTCGAGAGGCCCTGAGCCTCGGCATGGGACCTGTCGAGATCCATCATGCCCCCGGTCCGCAAGAGATCGCTGCAACGCTGAGCGTCGCCGAGAGTGAGCGCCTGCTGTCCGACTGGTTCGAGGCGGATGTCGTGCTGACCAGCTCCGGTCGCGCCGCCACGCTGCTCTACCTCACGGCCGTCGGCCTCAATCGCTACCGGGACACCATCGCCGTGCCGCGCATGATCTCGGCATGCGTGCTCGACGCGGTCATTCGCCGGGGCTTCCCGGTCGATGCCGGGACGGGCGCGCAGGCCAACCTCACGATCCTCTATCATCAGTACGGCATTCCTCAGGCCTGGCGGCCCACAGGCGCCGTGCTGGAGGACATCGCCCACGCCTTCTTCGCCGGCCCCGAGACGGGCGCCCGCGCCTGGAGCGGGCAAGCGGCCGTATTCAGCCTGCCCAAGTTCTTTGCGACATCCACCATGTCGGGCGGTCTCGTCGTGCATGACCCGGCCATGGCCTCGCGGCTGCGGGACATGCGGGACATGACCCCGGCATCCGCGAACCGGGATCTCGCACGTGAAGGAGAGATCTTCCGCCAGACGTATCTGAGTGGCGGCCTTGCGCTGGAAACGGTGTACCTGGCGCGGCTGATCGATCCCAGGCTGAGGGACGACGAGACGGGTGGCCTGCCGCGCGCGCTCACCGGCATCCGTGACGTCGGTGGGCAGCGTCGCGCGACACTCGACCGGCTACTGGCCGCCCTTCCTCCCGGCGCCTTGCCGCCGGGCTGGCGTGAGCTCGTCTCGACGGGATTGCCGTTCGTCCTGCCGGTATTCGGTCCCGAGGGGGTGCTCACGGCCGCTGACCGGGACCTTGCCGCGCTCGGGGTCGGCGCCGGCGTCTACCGCATCGACATCGCACGGCGCATGGACCGACCGGATTTGCGGCCAGCCCTGCTCGTTCCGTGCCATCAGGGCATGCCGCCGGCGCTGGTCGAGGCCGTGGCGCACAGCCTCGCCAGCCATCTCGGCTGAAGAGAAAGGAGCAGCCGATGCGGCTCGTACGACGGGCGAAAGACGAGGCGGGTTTCGACGCCCTGCGCGATGCCTGCTCGCTGCCGTCCTTTTTCAAGCTGATGTCGGGCGCACACGGCCGGCGCTACTATCAGGCCGTCCGCGACCAGTCGCCGGCCGACCTCTCGTTCGCCATCGCCGATACGGCGGGCCTCATGGCGCTCGTCGAGGTCGAGGTAGCCGGCGGCGCACTGCGGCGGTTCGGGTTTCCTCTGGAAATCCGCCTGCGCGGCGACCTGGAGCCGCTGGTGCTCAGACGAGTGGTGCGCGACATCCTCGGCGAGTTGAAGCGCCTCGCCAAGGAGCAGGCCGCCACGACCATTGCCATCCGCACCTCCCGTGCGCTCGATCCCGACGGCATCGTCGCAGGCCAGTGCCTCGGCCTCGGCGGCACGCCCGGTCTCGAGCTGAGGGCGGAGGCCGATCTCGGCATCGGCGACAAGGCGCTGGCCGAGGACATGCGCAAGGGCCATCGCCAGCAGGTGAAATGGGGTGAGAAGAACCTGGCTCAATCCTTCGTCGACGCGGCGAACCCCGACCGCGCGGCATTCGAGCGCTTCCAGGCATTCCACGCCGAGGTGGCGGGCCGCGTCACGCGTCCGGCGGCGAGCTGGGACGCCATGTTCGAGGCGATTACTGCCGGCAAGGGCGATCTCGTGCTCGGCACGCTCGACGGCTTGCTGGTGGCCGGCTCGTTGGTGCTCGATGCGGACGATACGGCTTACTACGCCAGCGGCGTCTATCACCGCGGTCACTTCGACAAGCCGCTGGCCCACGGCACCGTATTCACGTCCCTCGCGCGCGCCGCCAAACGCCGGCTGCGCTTCTTCGATGTCGGCGAGCTGCCGCTGCCCGGCGGCGAGCATAACGACAAGGAGGTGGCCATCGGCTTCTTCAAACGCGGATTCACGGCGCGGACCGTCGAGAGCACCGTCTGGACGCTGACCGTGGACGACGCCTCGTCCTGACGACGTCGCACCGGTTCTGTCATGAAGCGTTGCCCAAGGCGCGCAGTCGCGAGAAAACCGGCCGCGCCGCCTTTACCTCTGGCGAACCTCATGCTACCCGAGCCAAGGATTCCTCGATGCCCCTCGATGCCAAGAGCGCGACGGCATGAATTCGATGGCACCGGCGCGTACGCGTTGCCGAGAAGGATCGAAACGTCTCCGCTTCGCTCAACTTACCGCCTGGACGAACCGATGTTTGGTGGTCTTTGACGCTAAGGAGTACTCGCGGTGCAAGGACTTGCCAGACTTCTCGCCATCGCCCTCGTAGCTCTGTCTGCGGGCAGCGCCTTGGCTGGCCCGGCGCTCGTCTTCGAGGCGACCTCGGGTCGCGTCCTCTATGCCGAGGATGCCGATCACCCCTGGTATCCCGCTTCGCTCACCAAGCTGATGACCGCCTACATCACCTTCGAGGATCTGAAGGCGGGCAAGATCAAGCTGACAGACAAGCTCAAATGCTCGGCCAAGGCCCACGAGCAGCCGCCGAGCAAGCTCGGCCTGCCGGTCGGCGCCGAAATCTCGGTCGAGCTCGGATTGAAGGTGCTGATCGTCAAGTCGGCAAACGATGTCGCGCTCATGCTGGCCGAGACGGTCGCCGGCAGCGAGGAGGCCTTCGTCGCGCGCATGAATGCCACGGCAAAGCGGCTTGGCATGACCTCGACGCGGTTCAAGAACCCCCACGGCCTGCCCGACCCTGACCAGTTCACGACCGCGCGTGATCTGGCGCGACTGTCGAAGGCGATCATCAAGGACTTCCCCGAGCACGCCGCGCTCTTCACACTCGATGCCGTGCAGGTCGGCAACCGCAAGCTCGGCACACACAACGCGCTGCTCAAGGTCTTCCAGGGCGCCGACGGGCTGAAAACCGGCTTCATCTGCGATGCCGGCTACAACGTGGTCGCCAGCGCCACTCGCGACGGCACCAGGATCGTGGCAGTCGTTCTGGGCGAGCCGTCGGGCCACGAGCGCACCATCCGCGCCTCGAGCCTGCTCGAGCACGGCTTCCACAATTACACCTGGAAGGCGCTCTTCTTCACCGGCGTCACGCTCGAGGATCTGCCGCGCTCGACGGGCCACCGCGGCCTCATCACGATGCGCGAATCGGTGACAGGCTGGGATTGCAACCGTGGCGCCAGGGCCCGTGCCAGGGCGGTCGCCCGCGCCAAGGCGCGCCGTCAGCGGGCCGCCAAGGCACGCGCCAAAGGCAAAGGCCGGGCGGCGGTGAAGAAGGCTGCGCCTGGCAAGAAGACCGCGAAACCTGCACCGAAGGCCAAGAAAAAGCTCACGGCCAAGCCCGCCACGACGACCAAATCAGCGGCACGCGCCAAGCCATAAGACGGCGCTCACCCTCGACCTCTCGCAGCCTCGCCTGATCGCCTGAGATGACCCGGCGAGGCGCGGCCTTGGCGTCGCTCACGCGCGAGAGCTAGACGAGTAATTCGAGCTTGCGACGAGGCACGCGGCAGCCTTCGGCAGGCGGCTCCGACGATTTCGGGCGGGAGCTGGGGCGGCGCGCATCCGGCCTTTGCGACGGCGTCCGATCGGTGCCCGTCGCGGGCGCCCCCTGTCGAGTCGTGCCATTGCCGTTGCCAGACTCCTTCGCCGGCCCGGCCATGGCATGGCCGGCAGCAAGCAGAAGAGTTGCGCAGGCAATACCCACGCCGAGGCCAGTGCGGACGGCGCGATGGGCATGGATCATGACAAGCCCTCCGGAACTTCGACGGCGGCACCTTCACCACCGCTCAATGGCGCTCAGTATAGCCCAAGATTGGCATTGTCGTGCATAGCCAAGGCGACAGCCCCCGGCTTTCGCACGCCACTTTCGGGGGCCGCGGAGCGATCCGGGCGCGCGACGGCCGCGCTAAGCCCAGCGCTTCCAGCGCGGACAACCGCTGTCGTGAGCGCAGCACGCTCTCTGGCCGCGACCGGAAATCGGCCGACTCCGGCCGATCGGCACTGGCCCACTTCTTGCTTCTTCATGCGCGAGGTCAAGCAAGGGGTTAACGATGGCTTCAAGATGGCATCCCGACGAGGACGCGACGCCCACACCCGCCGAGGTCGATGTGATGGCGCGCATGCTCGAGGCGCGCCACGGGCACCATGCCGCCGACGTCGCCGACTTCTTCGCAGCAAAGAACGGTAAAGACGGCCACGCCGGCCGCTCCTGGGCCTGGGCCGGAGTCGCCGAGATGGTGCGCCGGCGCTCTCGCAGCAGAATGCTCGGGAAGGGATAGTTTATTCTTTACCCGGATGAGCGACAGTCTGGTCTCGAATCCGCTTGCAGGCACTCCGGTGTGCTCCGGGGCTTGCGGCGACCACGAGTACCGGCTTCACGTCAACACTTCCATGGCTTTGCGATGCGCTGGCTGACGGCCCATGCCTGCAGGAACGCGCGGCGGCTCCCCTCGACGGGAAGGCCGGGCGCTCGGCTGCGTCTCGCACCCGCCCGGGTCGGCGCGGTCAGGGCAGGCGCGGCGCGCCGATGAGCAGTCCCGTGCAGACCGAAAGTGCAGCCCGGCGCACTCCGATCGCCGTCGTCATCGATTTGCTCAAGGGGCGCGGCGCGAACGGCCGCACGCAACGCGACGCCTTGATGGCCTTCACCATTCGCGTCGCCAGCGCTGCCATTCTCTATGTCTCCCAGGTCGCGCTCGCGCGCTGGATGGGCACGTACGAGTACGGCATCTACGTCTTCGTTTGGAGCTGGGTTCTGGTGCTCGGCGGACTGGCCCCGCTCGGCCTGTCGATGGCCATGATCCGGCTCGTGCCGGAGTATTCGGAAAACCGCCGGTTCGGCCTGCTGCACGGGCTTCTGCTGGGTGGCCGCCTGCTCGTCCTGGCCTCGTCGACGCTCATCGCCCTTGCCGGACTGCTGGCGCTCTGGCTCCTCGGCGACCGCATCTCCAGCCATTACGTCCTGCCCGTCTATCTGGCGCTGGTCTGCCTGCCCATGTACGCGCTGTCCGATTCCCAGGACGGCATCGGGCGGGGCTTCGCCTGGATGGGCATTGCCCTGCTCTCCCCCTACATCGTGCGCCCGCTGCTCCTGCTCGCGGTCATGGCGACCGCGTACGTCGCGGAGCTGCCGATGGTCGCCGCCACTGCGGCTGGCGCAGCCGTCATCGCCACGTGGCTCGCCGCCATCCTGCAATTCGCCCTCCTGCAGCGACGGATCTCGAACGACATCGCACCGGCCGAGCGCGCCTACGACCTGCGCAGCTGGCTCGGCATGTCCTTCCCTCTCCTGGTCATCTCCGGCTGTGAGCTGGCACTGCAGAACGCCGACGTCCTCATCATCTCGCGCATCCTGACCCCACTGGAGGCCGCCATCTACTTCGCCGCGGCGAAGACCATTGGTCTGGTGTCCTTCATCCACTACGCCGTCGGCAGCGCCGTCGCGCATCGATACTCGACCCTCGGGACGCGCGGGGATCACGGCGCGCTACAGGCCTTCGTGCGCGATTCGGCCCACTGGACCTTCTGGCCGACGCTGGTCGCAATCGGCGGGCTGCTCATCCTGGGCAAGCCGTTGCTCTGGCTGTTCGGACCGCAATTCACGGCCGGCTACGACGTAATGCTCATCCTGGCGGCTGGCTTCCTGCTCCGGGCCGCCATGGGACCGGCCGACATGCTGCTCAAGATGGTCGGCCAGCAGGTGCTGTGCGCCGCCATCCTGATTGTGGCGGCCGCCACCAACATCGCCTTGTGCTTCCTGCTCATTCCGACCTACGGACTGATCGGCGCGGCCACCGCCACCTCGCTTGCGCTGATCGTCATGGGCATCTTGAGCTGGGCGTCCGTATTTTGGCGCCTGGGTCTCAACGTCAGTGTCTGGCACCAGCGCTCGGGCAGTGCCTCGCGCCACTGAGAACTCATAGCGGCAGCCGCGCCGACGCTGGCGACGCACCGGCGCCAGCGACCAGCGACCGGGCGCAGGTCCATTCAAATCCCAGTTGTAATTGTCGATTTCTTGAATTCCCGGACCATGCGGGGCTGCATGGCCGCGCGACGACCAGGGGCATCGTCGCGAGTCCCGCGCTTCGTCGATCGCGCCCTAGAGGCGGGTGCCGATCACCAGCGTCCAGAATGTCTTGAACTCGGTCTTGGGATCATAGACCAGGGCGATCCCTGCTTGCTCGGCATCCGCCAGGAGCAGGTTCTTGTCGTGGCCCGGACTCTTCCGCCAGCCGCGGAAGACCTCCTCGATGGTCACCTGCCCCGTGCCGACGTTTTCGGCTGCCAGCCTGGGCTTGTATCCCGTGCGCCGGACGCGGTCCCACGGCGTGGAGCCATCCGAGCCGAAATGCGAGATGCGGTCGAACTTCGCCAGGTCGCGCGAATGCGCCTTGGCGGCCGCCGTGAGCTCGGCGCTCAGTCGCAGGGGCTTGAGACCACGCGAGCGGCGATAGTCGTTGATGAGGACGAGCGCCCGCTCGGGATCGAGCCGGGTCGAGGAATAGTCGCGGTCGGAGAGCGCGCCACGCGGCGCCTTCTCGAACGAGCCGCTCGGGGCCTTGTCATCGAACTTCGCGGTCCGGGTCGGCTCGGGGCGGCGCGCACGCGGTCGCGGATCATCTCCGCCGAGCCGCGCCGAAGGACCCAAATCAGGCGAGCCGGCGCGCGTATCGGAAAATCCGAGCACCGGTTGAGGACCCATGCTGCAACCGGCCAGAGAGACCGCCAGCAGAGCCCCACACAACGCACGCAACATCACTGCATTCCCCGTGCTTCATCCTGGGTTGCACACCCCTGATGATCCTCCTGACCCGTTAACGCACGATTAACGTTAGTAGGTAGACGGAGTGGCCGATAAGCTGCACTCGATCGTCATGCTCTCGTGGTCGGCGGGCGTCCCGATCCTCGTCTCATGGGTGTCATTTTCACTGCAAGAACATGTCGCTAGTTTGACCCTACGATGACCGATTGAGGCCATTTGGCCCCCGGCCGGCCGTTGCATAGACAGGTGCAGGCGCACCGCCGCACCAAGTTTCCGGACCGTCCCACTTGGAAGGTCGGCCCACCTCGACCATTATGGCGACTGATTCACCGGTGATTCGCGCGTCCGGGCCTTGGAAGGACCCGTCGCGGGCTGCTAACAGCCTGCGGCATCAGGGATTCTCGTCTTTGATCAGACTGGGAGTCGCGCAATGCGAGCGGCGGCCTTGAATACGGTGGCACTGCGATCCGTGGCGCTTCTACGCGTCGCCGCTGCGCGCGCTGATGGGCTGCCCATCGGCGCCGTCAGCGACGACCTCTTTCCACTCGTCGCACCGGTGGTCGGTCAGGGCGAGTGGCGACGCCACCTCACGGAAGCGGTGGCCTCCGCCGTGCGCGACGGTCTCGTCGAGGGCGACGCCAGGATGCTGGCCGCCAACGGCGCCGGCCGGAAAGCGGCTGCGGCCTACCTCGGAATGGACCCGCTTGAGATCGGGCCATGGCCTGAGCTGCGCGACATCCGCCTGATCGCCAAGACCCTCGGCATCGAGAAGGAGAGCGCGGTCAAGCTCAAGGGCCTCGCCAACGCCGAACGGCTCCGCGCGCGGATTCTCGTCAGCGCCTTCTCGCTGTCGTTCAAGGGCGTTCCGACTCCGGCTCGCCTGCGCAATGCCCTGGCCGTCGTCGCGCTCGACCGCGCTTTCGGCAATCAGCTCAAGAGCCGGCTCGGCTCGGGCAAAGGGCTGTCGGGCAAGGCCGGACGCCTGCTGGCGGGCCAGCTTTCCCGAACGCCCAAGGACTTCGGCACCGACCGCCGGCTCATCGCCGAGCTGGCCGCCGAGCAGGTCGGGGCCAACGGCACCGATCTCGCCGCCCTCAGGCGCGCCATCCTGCTTCGCCTCCTCACCGTTCCGCTTGTACATGACGGCGAGTCGGCAAGCGCATCCAAGGCCAAGCCGGTCGAGCAAGCCATCACAGCGAGAACGACGCCGCCGAAAGGCCGGCCCGACCTCAAGACGTTCGCGAGCGAGGTGCTGACCCTGGCGCGTCCGGCGGCCGAAGGCTGGGCAGGCGATCGCAAGGCGCTCATTTCGCGCGTCTGGCGTTCCGTCAAGGCCGAGCGGCCAAGCTGGGCGCTGAGCGAGATCGAGTTCAAGTGCATGCTGACAGAGGCGCACAGGGTGGGACACATCACACTCGCCAATGCCGACCTCAAGGACAAACAGCTCCTTGCTGAGCTGCAAGCTTCGGCCATCGCCTACAAGAACGTGGTCTGGCACTACATCCGCATCCTGAACTAGGCCGGATGACATTGGACAAGCGGGGAACGATGAGCGAAGCAGACATGCCGGCCGGAGCGGAGCAGGTGCCGTCCGCCTTCGAGCACAGCATCACTTGGGAAGCCGACGTCTGGCAGGCCGATCCCATGGATGTCGAGGCTGTGCACGTGAAGGCGCGCGAGAAGTTCCGCACCGTCCTCACCGCCATCCGCAGCGACAGGGCCGGCGGCGGGCAGGCGCGCATGCTGCTCTTTCACGGCCAGTCGGGCGCCGGCAAGACGCACCTGATCCGCGCCCTGCGCACCGAGGCGCATCGTCAGGGCCAAGCCTATTTCGGCTATGCCCAGATGTCGCCCGACATCGCCAACTATGCCGATTACTTCCTGCGCCGGCTGGTCAGCTCGCTCGAGAAGCCCTACAGCCCGGACGGTGGCAGCGACAGCGGCCTCTCGCGGCTCACCGCGAGGCTCGTGGACGCGGCTGAAACGGTCGATCCCAAGACCCTCGAGCGCCTGCGCGAAGCCGCCATGGAGCCCCCGGCCCTGGCCCGACTCGTCATGGAACTCGCCGACGACATCGTCGCGAGCCCGGCGTTCGCGGAGTCCGATCTGGACGTCAACATCATCCGCGCGTTGCTCTACCTCCAGCGCAGCGACCCGCGCATCGACCAGCGTGTGCGCCAATACCTCTATGGCCGTTCGCTCAACGAGTTGTCGCAGGAGATGGTGGCGGCGCTCGATCCCAACGACGGCGAAGGACGCGCCTTCGAGATCATCGAATCGCTCGGCCGTCTCATGTGGATCGTCGACCGCGCCTCGCTCGTGTTCTGCATCGACCAGGTCGAGGATCTGCGCTTCTTCTCCGACGCCAACGACCGCTTCCAGAAGGCGGTGCGCGACCTCATCCAGATCGCCAACCGCGTCCCCACCTCGATCGTCATCATCTCCTGCCTCGGCGACTTCTACGCCGATGCGCGGGCTTCGCTGGCCCAGTCCTACATCGATCGCATCGAGAAGTCGGGCCCCGTGCTGCTGGCAGAGACGCGAACGGCCGAAGAGGCGCGCCTGATCATCGAAAAGCGGCTGGCGATGCAGACGGACGCCGACGCGGCGGACGCCGAGGCGCTGTTCGGACCGGATTTCTTCGACGAGTTCGCCGGGCTTTCGACGCGGCGCCTGCTCGAGCACGCCTACTCCCGCATCAAGGAGCGGCACAGCGACGGCGACGACTCGGCCGATTCCGACAACAGCCTCATCAACATGCTGGCCGCGGCCCTGGCACCCGGTGAAGAAGAAGCCGCCGACTTCCGCGCGCAGTGGGAGCGCTTCCTCCAGGAGAGCGAGGCGGAGATCCCGACCGACGAGCAGGAACTCATGGACGTGCTGACGGGCGCCATCGCGCTCGCCGGCGAAGAGCTTGGCGGCCTCGCCGACGTCTCCGTCAAGTCGGTGGCAACCTCGGGCGAGGTCTCGGCGGCTGACGTCGTGGCGCGTTTCCGCACGGGCCAGACGTACGAGTCGCGACTCTACATCTGCAATCGCAGCACCCAGGGTGGCGCGTTCAAGCGTCAGCTCGACAAAGTCCTGCAGGCCGATCGCGGCAAGATGCCGATCATGCTCAGGGCCTCCAACTTCCCGCCGAACAAGAAGAACCAGACGGC
>JAGRKR010000232.1 GCA_020442225.1 Hyphomicrobiaceae bacterium
GGGCGGAATCGAACCACCGACACCGTGATTTTCAGTCACGTGCTCTACCAACTGAGCTACCTGGGCAAACCGGCACGGGCGCTCTCGTGCCCGCCGGAGCCTCGCCGGCGACCTGCCGGACACACCTCGCCGCACCGAAAATCGATCCGGGGTGAGCGCCTCGAGCAGGCGCGAAGCTCGCGAGTTATAGTGAGTTGGCCTGGGGCTGTCCAGCGGGTTTGCGCGGCATCCGGCACCCCTCGGACGACGTGGGTGCGGTCAATGCTTGAGAGGGTCCTCCGCCCTGCCGGCCGGAGCGCCTTCTCCGGCTCCTGCGTCGAGGCCGTCCTCGTCGTCGTCCTCGGTCACGGGAATGGCATAGGCGCCTCTGAGCCAGCGTGAGAGGTCCACGTCGGCGCAACGCCCCGAGCAGAACGGCCGGAATGTCGCGACGGACGGTGCGCTGCAGATCGGGCAGGCGGCGGTCGTATGGCCCTCGGAGCCGTCGGTATCGGTGTCGCCAGGGGGGCGTTTCGCCTTCGCCATCCTATCCTCTCGTTCGCGTCTGTCGCCGACACCTGAGCGGACCTGCCGCGAGGCCGCGGCGCGCATCTGGCGACGGCCCGTCGGCGCCCGCGATACGCCACGGTGGGCGGCAACCGTCAGAAGGGGTCGACCTCGCCCGCCTTCAGCCAATTGAAATGAATGGGGAAGCCCTCGCCGAGCAACATGCCGACGACCTCGGTCAGGGGCAGGCCGACCACATTCGTGTAGGAGCCGTTGAGCTTCTGGATGAAGCACCCGGCGAGACCCTGGATGGCGTAGCCGCCGGCCTTGCCGCGCCACTCGCGCGAAGCAATGTAGCTCTCGATCTCGCCCTTGGAGAGGCGCTTGAAGCGTACGCGCGTATCGACAACCTTGATGCGCTCGCGATCGTCTGGGGTGATCAGGCACAGCGCCGTCAGGACGCGGTGCGAGCGGCCGGACAGCAGCTCGAGGCAAGCGACCGCCTCGTCGACCGTGGTCGGCTTCACGAGAATGCGGCGGCCCACGGCGACGACGGTGTCGGCCGCGAGCACGTAGGCGTCAGCCAGATCCTTGTCATTCGCTATCTGATCGCGCGCGGCAACGGACTTGGCACGCGCCAGGCGCTGGGCGAGGCCACGCGGCATCTCGCCCTTCTTGGGAGTCTCGTCGATCGATGTGGGCCGCAGTCCGTCAGGCTCGACGCCCACCTGGGCAAGCAGGATCAGGCGGCGCGGCGATGCCGACGCGAGCACCAGTCGCGGCTTCAGCTCTGCTCGCCGGCCCGTCGGCTTGGTCCGCGCCCTCAGCTTGCGCAGGCTCTCTCGCTTGGGCCCGTCGATCTTACTTGAAGCGGTAAGTAATCCGGCCTTTGGTAAGGTCATAGGGCGTCATCTCGACGAGAACCTTGTCGCCAGCAAGCACGCGGATGCGGTTCTTGCGCATCCTGCCCGCGGTGTGGGCCATGATCTCATGGCCATTCTCGAGCTTGACCCGGAAGGTAGCGTTGGGCAGCAGCTCCGAAACTACGCCGGGAAACTCAAGCAGCTCTTCTTTCGCCATTGCGCCTCTCTAGAGAAATCTGCCGGAGAATGCGCAGGCATCACGGGAAAAATCAAGCGTCGGGGCGGGCAGACAGTGCCGATAACGTCGGATGGAGTTGGTTTGATCACCTCCGCTGCCGAAGGCGACCCGGCGCCAGCGCCGC
>JAGRKR010000030.1 GCA_020442225.1 Hyphomicrobiaceae bacterium
GTCACGATGATGCGCGCGCCCGAAGCGCCGACAGGATGGCCGAGCGCACAGGCCCCGCCGTGCACGTTCACCTTGTCGTGTGGCAGGTCGAGGTCGCGCATGGCCGCCATGGTGACGACGGCAAACGCCTCGTTGATCTCGTAGAGCCCGACGTCGCCGGCCGACCAGCCGGCCGCCTCGAGCACCTTGCGCATGGCTCCGATCGGCGCCGTCGTGAACCAGGCCGGGGCCTGGGCGTGGCTGGCCTGGGCGACGATGCGCGCGAGCGGTGTGAGGCCGCGCCGCGTCGCCTCGCTCTGGCGCATCAGCACGAGAGCGGCGGCGCCATCGGAAATGGAGCTCGAGTTGGCCGCCGTCACCGTGCCGCCTTCGCGGAAGGCCGGACGCAGCGACGCAATGCGCGAGGGGTCCGCCGTAAACGGCTGCTCGTCGCGGGTGATCTCGACCGCCCCCTTGCGCGACTTCACCGTCACGGGCGTCATCTCCGCGGCGAAGGTGCCGTCCTCGTTGGCCGCCTTGGCGCGACGCAGGCTTTCGATGGCGTAGGCATCCTGCGCCTCGCGCGTGAACTGGTAGTGCTGCGCCGTGTCCTCGGCATAGGTGCCCATCAGCCGGCCGCGGTCATAGGCGTCCTCGAGACCATCGACGAACATATGGTCCAGCACCTCACTGTGGCCGAGGCGGGCGCCAGCGCGCATCTTGGGCAGGAGATAGGGCGCATTCGACATGCTTTCGAGGCCGCCGGCAACGATGACGTCCCCAGGGCGCGCATGCAGGGCCTCGTAGGCCATCATCACCGTCTTCATGCCCGAGCCGCACATCTTGTTGACCGTCGTGCACGGCACGTCGTCGGGAAGCCCGGCGCCCCGCGCCGCCTGTCGGGCCGGCGCCTGACCCTGGCCCGCCGGCAGCACGCACCCCATCAGCACCTCTGCAATCTCCCCGGCGGCGATCCCCGCCTGCGCGACGGCGGCCGCAATCGCGCGCGCACCCAGCGCCGGCGCCGGCATGGCCGCGAGCGTCCCCTGGAAACTGCCCATGGGCGTCCGCGCCGCCGCTACGATGACGATGGGATCGTCTGCTTTCCTGGCCATGCTCGTGCTCCATCCGCCTCGGTGCGCCGTCACGCGCGATGCAATGCGATGGCATGGAGCACGCCCGGCGCGCTCAAGTCAATTCGTCGCGCGATGCAGAGTGCGTGAGCGTGCGGGGCGCGTGTCAGCCGTCGCGGCCGACGTGCGCGCGCCAGACCCAGCCGCGGCGGCCGCGATAGACGACGGGGCACCATTGCGCGTGACAGACGCCGGCGGCGCGCACACCCCGCGCGCCCGAGCGCAATACGCCGATGACACTGGAGGTCGGCCTCGGGTCGCTCTGCACCTTGAGCGCATGCCCCGGCTTGACGCCCACGACCCGATACGTGACGACACGCGCGCGGCGCGGCGTCACGACGCGCGCGGGGCGTGAGCGCCAGACGGGCGGCGGCGGCGGCGGCGCGAACGCCTGAGACCACGACCGCGTCATGCGGCTGAACCAGTCGGGCAGCGCCAGGGACGGCTGCGCCAGGAAACGCTCGCGCTCGAGGTAGGCCCCATTGACCCAGCCCTGCAGACGGCCGTAGCGCACGAGCAGCCAGCCGCGCCGTTGGGGCCCCACGCGCACGACGCCGCGGCCGTTGTAGGGAATGGCGCCGAGGCGCCGGGCTCCGGCAAAGGGTGACGCGCGGACATTGAGCCGGTCGTCGGAGGCCACGCGCGCCACGCGATAGGTGGCGGCTGCGGGCTGCGCCGCCGCCGGACGGGCGTCCACAAGCAGCAGCGACAGTCCCACCAAAAGACAGGACAACAGGATACCACGAACCATCGCCAACCTCGCCGACCTAGCCTCAGTCATGCTCGGCGCCTGCCCCACCGGGCCAGTTGTCGCGGCTGCATGCGCAGGAGGCCTGCCTCGACAACATGGATCGCGCCCGATGTCCGGCCGTTCAGCGTCAGGGCCGATGTCCAGGACCCGCGACGGCGGGTCCCTCGACGCCGGCCGCACGCCGTCCCGGATCACCGCGGGATGATCTGCCTCGGACGTACGCGGGCAATGCGCACAAAGAGCGCAAGTCTTTGCCGGGGGATTTCGTCGAGATCTTGGCGGCCGGCGGGCAATGGGCGCTGCGCCGGGTAACAACAGCTATCGCAGGAGCGCGCCCTGCGTGGCGCCGTGGCCAGTCGCACGATCGTAATCGCGATCGCTGGTATCGCTGCGGATGATGCTGTGACCGATGATGTTGGCCTCTCGGGTCAACGCATCGCATGTCGGACGTTCGCCCATGGCCTGGATCGCGCGCCCGATGCGCAGACCGACACGCTTGCCGTTCTCGCCGTGCCCCTCCTCGTGCCGGCGCAGCGCCGTCGCGTAGCGCCGCCAGCTCTGGCGCAAGGCGTCGGGCGCGCCGTTGCTTTCGCGCCAGCGCGGCAGGATGTAGCTGATGCGGACGTGCGTGGTGACGGTGCGGATGCCGCAGCCGGTGAGCCCCTGCTCGAAGGTGAAGCGCCACTCGACCCACCAGCGTGTCACGCCACCCCAGCGCCGATCGCCCCACACGGGGCCCCGGGAGGCGATCTGTGTGAGCAGGTCGGCCCGCGACATGCCCTGGATGTCGTAATAGCCCGTGGAGACGCTGACGTGCTGTGCGTGGGGCGGCAGCGGACCGCGACTTGTCCAACGCGCCTGCACCGGATGGAACGAGGCTCCGAACATCAGCAGTGTGAGAGCCAGGTAGAGGCGACGCACTGTTGTCATGTGCTTGCCGCCGAGGCCGGCATGGCCATGCCCCGCGATCTCCGACCGGTCCGCTGGGTCTTGCTGTCGGCGACGGCCGGCTCGTACACGAGGCTGCCGTCGACCTTGCGCATCTTGGCGACTGGCGAGGCGGGATCGAGCATCGACTCCGCCACGACGGCGACGAGGAAGGGCAGATGCTGGACCCGCTCGAGCACTGCGTCGTGAACGCCTGCCGCCGACTGACTGCTGTACCCGACCTGATAGGTGAGCACGAAGAAAGGCTGATCCGAGAAGTGGCTGCAGGCCTTCTGCACGAGCCAGGCTCGCCCGACGCCGGCGATGTCGGCGAGACAGCCGCGCACGAGCTCGAGCGCGCGCTGATCCAGCCCGTGCGGCAGGAACGTGTCCTGGCGCGACACCGACTGGCGCTCGTCCCAGCCAGCCTCGAGACGCTGCTGCGCCTCGTGATTGCGCACCACGTACTCCTTGGCGAGATCGAGTTCGCCGCGGCGCGCCAAATGGTCGGCCACCCAGGCCGCCGCCTCCGCCGCGACGTCGCAATCCTCGACCGACAGCTCGAGCATCAGCCAGAGCCCCTCGTCATCCCCGCGCTCCATGAGCACCGTCGCCAGCCAATAGCGCAGGCAGGTCCAGCGGCCCGCCACTTCCAGACTGCGGCGCAACGGCACGATGGCCTCGCGCGCCGGCTTGAGTTGGAAGGTCAGCTCGGCATGTTCGACGAGCTCGTGGGGCTTGAGACCGTGACGCAGCATCTCGCGGTCGAGCTCGCGCAGGCGACGCGCGGACCAGCGGCATCGCTGGAAGGTCTCGAACCACTCGCTCTCGATGCTCTTGACCCAGCTCGCGTGCACCTTATCGCGCAGACGACGCTCGGCCGCGCCGAGCAGTCGGCTGGCCGGGCGGGAAATGGGCTCGGGCAGGAACGGTTCGACACCCAGCCGCTCGAGACGCTCGACCAGGGCCGGATGGCTGTCGTCAGAGCCGGTCTGCCAGATCAACGCCGCCTGGACGAACTCGTGACGTTGCGCGCGGCGATCGAGCTGGCGCAGCCAGCGCGGCAACCAGTAGATCGGCTTGCAGCGCGGATGATCGCTGAACCGCATGCGGTCGAACAGACGCCGCTGGATCTCCGCCTCGGCCCGGCAGGCGACGGCCGTACGGATGAGCGCCGCTGCCGCCACCTTGGGTCCGGCAAAGCGCGCCGCCGCCTCGTCGGCCGCCCATTCCGAGCGCCGGCTGAGCTCCGCCAGGATCGGCGATATCCGGGACATGTACCAGACGTAGATATTGTGCAGGATGCCGTTGAACGGCGCGAGCCAGCCCGTGCCGGCGAGCACATAGAGCGCCACGGAGGCGCGCAGCAGGGCATCCGACTGCCCGGCATCCTCCGTCACATGGCCGAGCTCGTGCGCGACCACGGCCGACAACTCCTCGGGCGTCAGCGCATCCATGATGGGCAGACCAAGCATCAGGTCTGCCGAAGCCTTGCTCGGCAGGAAGCGGAGATGTCGCGAGATGCCGGCATTGCACATGCCGTTCATCTTGATCGCACCGTAGGGCTTGAGGCCGAACGCGGTCGTGGCGCGGTCGAGCAGCGTGAACAGCGCCGGCGCCTCGGCGCGCGTCATGCGCACCAGGTTGACCGGCTCATCCGCGCGCTCGGGGAAGACGATGACCTTCAGGATCAAGACGGCGACGAAGAGGCCGTAGATCATGAGAAGCACGTCGACGACCGGCACACCCTTGACGCATGCGACTCCCGCACAAGCTCCGCCGCTCGCCTTGGCGACCGCCGTCTTGTGCAGCGTGGAAAGCGCCGCCCGAATCAGCACCCAGAGCGCCGCCAGCAACAGCAGCAGCGAGGGCGCATAGCCGATCAGAACCCAATGCGCCGTGCGCAGACGCGCCGGCTTCTCTTTGGCCGGCTGCGCTGCCACGGGCGAAATCGGACCAGTTGTGTCCGCAGCCATAGGATACCCCGTACGCTTCTTCCCTATGTGGCAGGGATCATGGCGTACGGAGTGCTAAGGGATTATTTGGCACGCGAGCACGCCCGCGCACCGACTGCAGACATGGTGAGCGCATCCTTGCCGGTTGTGCCGATCCGGCACACCGCCCCGACCGCCCTCGGCTCAGAGCTTCTCCGACAGGACCTGCTCGAGCACCAGGCGGGCGTCCGTCATGCCGTCCATGACGCGGTTGCGGGCGCGCAGCAGCTCGGTCTCGAGAATCCAGCGCTTCTCGCCCTCCGGTAGCTTGCCGTACTCCGGGATGTCGTAGAGCAGCGGGATCATCGAGCGCTGTGGGGTGTAGCCGTAGGGATCGTGGCCATAGCTGCCCTTCGCCGTGCTCGCCAGCGGCACGATGATCTGGTTGACGCGCTTCATGGCGGCATTGATCCGGTCGGCGGCGGCCATCGGCAAGGCCGGATCGCGACGATAGCGCTCCTGCCAGTCTTTGGTCATCGCGTCGAACCGCTTGGCCGTGTCGCGGAAGGCGATCGCCCGCTTCAACGCGCTTTCGAGGCCGACGCCCTTGCCCGGATCTTTCAGCTCCTCGAGACGTTTCACGAACTGCTCCGCCGCGCTCGTGAACTCGTAGGGCAGCACGGGCAGCGTCAGGAGATGCCAGACATAGGCGCCGTAGACCTTGAGGTGCACGGCAAGATCCGCGACATCGACCTTGTCGAGCCCGCATTCGATCGAGTGATGCCACCAGCCGAGCCGCGCGAGGGCCGAGGCCTTGAGCTCCTCCTCGGTGTAGTGCCCCATGGCGTAGATCATCGGCACGCCGAGGCCGAGGAACGAGGAATCGCCGCCCTTCACAAGCTGGTGCCAGTAGAACTCGCGATCCGTCAGCAGCCGCTTCTCGATCTCCTGATGGAAGGTCTTGAGTTGGATATTCGACGAGGCGCCCCAGCGGGTCGTGCCGACGATCGCCGGCTGGTCGACCTGTACGTAGGCGCAGGCGTGATCGCGCAGCCGCTCCCAGTGGGTGTCGGCGAACCAGGTCGAGCCGACCATCGTGCCGATCTCGTGCGCGGTCCAGAAGCCGCAGAGCAGCCCGCGCTTGAGCTTGTCGCGATGCTTGGCCATGACGCGCGCCAGCTCGACGAAGCAGGCGTTGCCAGCGGCGTTGTCGGTGGCGGCCTCGCCGTACCAGGAGTCCTGATGACCGCCGAGGATGACGAAATCGTCGCTGCCGGGCGCCTTGAGCTCGCCGACCGTCAGCGCCAGCTTGCGCCAGCAATTGTCGGTCGTTGCGCGGAAGCGCACGCGCACCGTCCCGTTCTCGCACATCTCTTTCAGCGCCAGGCCGGTCGTGCGGGCGATGCCGATGGCCGGGATGCGCGCCATCTCGTTGGCCAGTGTCTCGCGCGTCGGGTTGCCCCAGGCGGGCTTCACGGAGCCGAACGGCACGGCCGTATTGTCGGGTCCGCCCCAGTTCATCAGCACCATGCCGATGACGCCCTTGGCCTGGGCGATACGCACCTTCTCGTAGCGCGCGGGATGATAGGAGGTCTCGGTCAGCACGATCTTGCCGGCGAGATCGCGCCCCTCGTACTCGTGTTCGGCCCCCGAGACGAGATAGACGAGCTCACCCGAGATGCCGTCGGGCAGCGTCGGCGTGCACTGCGAGGCGGTGAAGGCCTCGATCGCCACCGACTTGGGCGCCAGCACCTCCAGCAGCGTCGGCTCGGGATAGCTGATGTAGCCCCACATCTCCTCGATGTAGCCGTCGAGACCGTTCCTGATCAGGGCGTCGCGATTGAACTCCGCTGCCCGGCGCGCGTTCTCGGTCCCGGCGAGCCGGGAGGGAATCTGGCGGCAGATGTGCTCCATGTGGGCGCGGACGTTGTCGATCGACAGCTCCGCCAGAACCTGTTCCTCGCTCATGACGTCTCGGTCTCCCTGCGGCTGTGCCGGACGCTCGCCGGCAGCTCATGACTCCCACCCGGCAGCGCCGGCTATCCCTCGAACGGCTTGCCGCCCGGCATCCGCCGCACACCCTTGCGCAGGCGCCGGTAGGGGTAGAGCGTCGCGTCGACGATGTTCGCGCCGGGACCTCGCACGAGAATGATGGTCTCGGCCAGCGGCTCGAAATCGGCGCGGAAATGCACGGTGCTCTTGAGCCCGAGAATGGCCTGCTCGGCCGGCTCGATGCCGACATGGCGGAAGACCGACTGGTCGAACGCCTGCATGCGCTTGCTCGACACGACGATCGAGACGCCGCCGGCCTGGAGCAGCGCCATCGGGCCGATGTCGATGTCGCGCCCGCCGACAGACGGCCCCGTCGTCTTGAAACGCCCATCGGCGAGACGCGCCACCTTGAACGTGGCCTGCATCGGCTGGGCCCCGGCCGGTCCGGAGCGCCCGGCGAGGGCCAGCGTCAGCGTCGCCCCCTCCCCCGCCGCCGTCGCCGCGGCGGCCGCTTCCGGGTCGAGCAGAACGCCGACAGCCGCCCTCTCGGCCCCGGCCTTGTAAAGCTCCTCGGCCAGCGTCGGTACGTCGCTGGTGCCGCCGGCACCGGGATTGTCCTGCACGTCCGTGAGGATCACCGGGCGCGTGCTGCGGCTGGCGATCTCCATGGCGCGCGCCACCGCCTCCCTCGGCTCGAGCAGCGACTGCACGAACTGGCCCTCGTCGCCGAGGATCATCCGCTCCACCGCATCGACCGCAGCATCGACGGCCGCCTGGTCGTAGCCGTAGGCCGATACGGTCGGTCCGCAGTGGCGTGTATCGGAGGGGGGAAAGCCCGCGAGATAGCACAGGCTCAGAATGTCGCCCGTCTCACGCCTGACCGTCTCGGCCACGATCGACAAGGAGGGCTCCGTCAGCGTGCACTGGCCAATGAGCGGGATCAGGAAAGGAAGCTGGCGATAGGCGCGCGCCGTCGGCCGGCCACGCCGCAGCACGTCCTCGAGCACCCGGGCGCCGCGCGTTCCCGTCTCGGCGCGATCGACATGGGGGTAGGTGCGGAAGGCCGCCATGCCGTCCGAAAGCGCCACCATCTCGGGGCTGACGTTGGCATGATAGTCGAGATCGAACACGATCGGCACGTCCGGCCCGACCACCGCACGCACACGACGGAGCAGTTCCCCTTCCCCGTCGTCGAAGTCCTCGCTCACCATGGCGCCATGCAGATCGAGATAGACGGCATCGACCGGCAGGGCCCGGGAGAGGGCCGCGACCAGCTCGGCCGCGATGCGCTCGTAGGCTTCGCGCGTCACGGTGCCGCCGGCGGTGGCGGCCGCCCACAGCAGCGGCACCAGTTCGTGCCGCCCGCGCATCGCCTCGAGGAAACCGGCCATCGGGAACGTGGTGCCCGTCAGCCGCTCGACGACCTCGTCGCCGCGAGAGAATTTCGGCTTCTCGCCCCCCTGGAAGGCGGCATAGTCGCTCATGGGCAGAACGAAGCTGTTCGTCTCGTGCAGGAAACCGCCGATCGCGATCCGGCTCATCAGCGCTCTCCGTGCCTCAGCGCGCCACACCCGTGATGAGCGGCGGCCGTGCCTGCTGCGCAGCCGCCGCCGAACCTCGTCAAAGGATGGTCCCTACTTCCACTTCGCCAGCCAGAAACGGGACATGTCGTCCGTCTGTGCCTGGAAATCCAAGTCCTTGGTGAAGGCATAGAACTTGGCGTAGGTGAACATCGGCGCCCACAGAGCCTCCTCGGCGATGCGCACGAGCGCCTTGCGGTAGGCGGCCTTGCGCACCTCGGGATCGACCGAGGTGTTGCCGATCTGGATCTGCTTCACGACCTCGGGGTCCTTCGCCCCGTCGTCCGCCTCGCCGGCGAAGAAGTAGCCGGGCAGCGCCACCACGTCGTTGATGCCGAACGAGCCCCAGCTATTGTCGAGGAAGTAGGCGGTGCCGTCGTGCATCAGCGGACGCACGGCGCGCCATTGCATGAACTTCAGGTTCACGCGGATGCCGACACGCGCCAGCTCACCGACCAGGGCCTCCGAGTAGGAGCGCTCGCGGAACGCCCACAGGTCGGTCGTGAAGCCGTTCGGATAGCCGGCCTCGGCGAGCAGCTTCTTGGCCTTCGCGGGGTCGTAGTCGTACTTCGGCACATCCTGCGTGCAGCCGAACTGGCTCGGATGGCAGGCCGCATGGATCACCTCGGAGCCACCGCCGATGAGCGCATCGGCCATGGCGCGACGGTTGATGGCGTGATTGACCGCCCGGCGCACGCGCACGTCCATGAACGGGTGCTTGCCCTTCACACCGCGGGTCTCGAAGCGGATGAAGCGCACGCGCAGCGTCGGCGTCTGGATGACCGTGAAGCGGCCCATCTTCTTGATGTGATCGACCTTGTCCTTGTCGATGTCCTGGATCCAGTCGACGCCGCCGGCCAGGAGCTCGGCGAGCTGGGTCGTGCGGTCGGGGATCACACGGTAGAGGATATGCTTGATGCTCGGTTTGCCGCGGTTGCCGCCGAAGTAGTCGGGATTGGCGACGAGTTCCACCGACTTGCCCGGATTGATCTTCTGCACCTTGTAGGGACCGGTGCAGACGAGCGGCACGGCGCCGTAATCCTTGCGCTTGCCGTCGGGCATCGGTGGGGCCTTGTCGTAGTGGCCCTTGGGCAGGATCGGGGTGACGCCGGCCAGGTACTCGGGCGCTGCCGGGAACGGCTTCTTCAGGTGCACGCGCACCTTGTAGGGTCCAAGCTGCTCGGCGTTCTTGATCCACGAGATGTTGCGGATCGGAATGACGCCGGAGCCGGGCGCGGTGACGTGATTGAAGGTATAGACCACATCCTCGGCGCCGAACTTCTTGCCGTTGTGGAACTTCACGTCCTCACGCAGCTCGAACTCCATGGCGGTGGGCGAGATCCACTTCCAGCTCTTGGCCAGGTGCGGTTTGACGGCCAGCGTCTTGGGATCGCGATCGAGCAGTGAGTCGCAGACGTTGTGATAGAGCACGATCTGCGCGCGGACCTGGGCGTAGTAGGGATCGACGGTCGGCACGTCGTGCTCCGCCGTCCAGATCAACGTGTCCTTGGCCTTGCCGGCCATCGCCGGCATGGCGCTCGCGACAGCCAGCACTGCCGCCACAGACAACTTCGCCAAATTAAACCGCATCGGCACGGCCTCCTTGCCTTTCAAGCATCCCCGTGGACGTCGACCCGATCGCGCATACGCACTTGTCCGGTCAATCGACAGCCTAAGGAGGCCGCGTTCCGACTGTCAATCCGCGACAACCAGAGTTTGCTTGTTCGGTGCCATATTCGGCGCAATGCTGGCCGTGACATGCATGTGGGCAGACTCTGAGGGGAGCAGGACATGGAGACAGTGAGCTTCTTCAGCGAGGGCGTGCGGCTCGACGGCAGCCTTTTCCGCCCGCACGACGCCAAGGCCGGAGAGAAGCGCCCCGCCGTCGTGCTCTGCCACGGCTACACCGGCGTGCGCGATCTCTATCTGCCGGATGCGGCCCGGGCCCTCACCGCCGCGGGCTATGTGGCGCTGACCTTCGACTACAAAGGCTGGGGCACCAGTGACGGTCCGCCTCGCCGTCTCGATCCCTACGGTCGCGTCGCCGACACGCAGGCGGCGATGACCTTCCTCGCCGCACAGCCGGGCGTCGACCCCGGGCGCATCGGCCTGTTCGGCTGGAGCTTCGGCGGCGCCACGGTCATCTGGACCGCAACCTTCGACCGGCGCGCCAGATGCGTCGTCAGCGTCGTCGGCGTCGGCGATGGACCGGAGTGGTTCAGGAGCGTGCGCAACGAGGCGGAATGGGCCGAGGTCGTGCGCGTCGCCGACGAGGACCGCCACACACGTCTCGACACGGGCCACTCGCGCATGGTCGACCGCTCGCTCGTGCTGTGGCTCGATCCCGCCTCGCAGGCGGCGTCTCTGGCGAGCCGCAAGGGCGCCACCGGCGCCGCCAACGAGGTGCCGGCCGAGTTCATCGACGAGACCATGGGGTTCCGCCCGCAGCTCATCGTCGGCCATCTCGCGCCGACGCCTCTCCTGCTCGTCACGACCGACAGGGATCAGGTGGTGCCGCCGGTGCAGTCCGAGCGGCTCCATGCGGCCGCCGGCGAGCCGAAGCGCCTGGTCACGCTCGCGGGCTTCGGTCACTACGACGTCTACGCCGGCGAAGCCTTCCGGCAGACCATGGCCGAGACGCTCGGCTGGTTCGCCGAGCATCTGTGAGCCATGACGCGCGGGCCATGCCTGCCGATCAGAGCTCGCGCAGTGCGTTGAACTGGTCGACGTAGCAGGAGCCGTCGATCTTGACGCCGATGACGGTCGTCCGCCCGCTCTTGAGCGCCGCGCCGAGCGCATCCGCGAGCGCGGCCTCCCGATCGACGATGACGCCGTCGGCGCCGAGCCCCTGGGCGAGCTTGTCCCACCCGACTCCGCCGATGCCGACGCCATAGATCGGGATCTGCTTGATCTGCTGCTTGACGCGGATCATGCTGATCTCCTCGTCGTCCAGCACCACGACGATGATCGGCAGGTCGTCGCGCTTGGCGGTCTGCAGCTCGGCGAGCGCCATCATGAAGCCGCCGTCCCCGGTGAACGCCACGACCGGGCGATCCGGATAGGCGAGACGCGCCGCCAGCGCGCCGGGGATGGCGTAGCCCATGCTGCCGAGACCGCTCGACGTCAGGAACTCGCGCGGCGCGTACGACTGCCACTTCTGCACCACGAGCAGACGGCTCGCACCGGCATCCGCCGTGGCGATGGTCTCACGCGGCAGCACCGCCCGTGCGATCTCCATGGCGCGATGCGGCGACAGCCCCCTGGTCGGCACATTGAGGGCATCGACGACCTGCTCGCGAAAGCTCTTGGCCGCCTTCTCGCCCCAGCCGGTGCCGTCGCTGGCATGCTCGGTGATGGCTGCGAGCACCCCCTTCAGCGGCCCGACCAGTTCGAGGCCCGCCGGCACCGCGGCGTCGAGCGCCGCCGTCTCCGCAATCGAGAGCACCGGCAGCGTATAGGGCCACGGCTTCGGCTGCAGCTCGATGGCGTCGAGGCCGATGGCGACGATCAGATCCGCCTGATTGACGAGGTTGCGCTCGATGATGCCGCCGATGATGCAGCCCGCGCGCAGCGGGTGATCCTCACTGATGGCGCCCTTGCACTTCGGCGTCGTGAGAACCGGCGCGCCGAGCCGCTCCGCCAGCGCCGTCACCTCCGCCGACGCCCGCGCCCAAAGCACGCCGAGGCCGACGAGGATGATGGGCTTGCGCGCCTTGGCCAGCATGTCGAGCGGGGCCTTGAGGCTGGCGCGGTCGGGCGGGGGGGCCAGCACGTTCGCGAGAAGCGGCGCCTCGGCCACGGGCTCGGCGGCCTGGAGCGTCGTCTCGGTCTGCGGCAGGTCGAAATGCACAGGCCCCGGCGCCGGCGCAGTCGCCACGCGCAGCGCGCGCCGCATCTGCTGGCGCACGCTGCGGGCATTGACGGTCGTGCCCCACTTGACGAGCGGGCCATAGATGGCGAGGTGATCGATGCGTTGACGCAGCCCGATCGAATAGGTCGTCGGCCCGTACTGATCGGTGATGGCGATGAGTGGCGCGCGATCGAGCGCGGCATAGGCGATGCCGTTGACCATGTTGGTGGCGCCCGGCCCGCGCGTCGACAGGCAGATGCCGGGCGAGCCCGTGATCTCGCCCCAGGTGGCCGCCAGCATGGCGCCGGCCGTCTCCTGCTTCATCAGGATGAAGCGCATGTCGCGCTGGCGTGCCGCGTCCATCAGCTCGACGGATTCGCCGCCGGGATGCCCCACGATGAACGGCGTGCCCGACTCCTTCATCGCCTCTGCGATCACCTCGACTGTCGTGGGCATGCGTCCTCCGTGATTATGGCTCTCGTTGCCGGGCCCTGCTCGTGTGCGTCCAGGCCCGCTCGGTCCGCAGGCTAGCACGTGCCTCGCACGGATCAATCGTCATGCGCACCCCTTGCCAGTCGCCAGGAGGGCTGCGACCGTGGAGGCGCCATGGGGTGTGGGCAGGATGCGGGAGGGAGTGACATGTTCGAAGGGTTCGAGACGCTTGATATCGAGGTGCCAGACGAGGGGTTCGGCGCCGCGACCATCCATCTGCGACAGGCTGGCAAGGGGCCACCGCTGCTGCTCCTGCACGGTAATCCCATGACGCACGTCGCCTGGCACAAGATCGTGCCCGGCCTCGTCGATCGCTTCCACGTCGTCGCCGCCGACCTTAGGGGCTACGGCGACAGTGTCGGTCCCGAGGACGGGGGCGAGCGGCACATCAACTACTCGTTCCGGGCCATGGCCCTCGACCAGATCCACGTCATGCGCACCCTCGGCTACGAGCGCTTCCAAGTCGCCGGTCACGACCGCGGCGCCCGTACGGCGCACCGCATGTGCCTCGATCATCCCTCGACCGTCATCCGGGCCGCCGTCGTGGACATCCTGCCGAACCTGCACATCTGGGAGAACGCCTCCAAGGACTGGGCGCTCAAATCCTGGCACTGGCTGTTCATGGCGCAACCCTACGACCTGCCCGAGCGCATGATGGCGAGCGTGCCGGCGGACTATTTCATGGAGCGCAAACTGTCGAAGCCGGGCATCGGGCTCGCCCCGTTCGACAAGGAGGCGTTCGCCGAGTATGTGCGCTGCTTCACCTGGAAGACGATCCGCGGCTCCTGCGAGGACTACCGCGCCTGCGTGACCAGCGACCTCGACATGGACAAGGCGGACTACGCGGCGGGAAAGCGAGTCACCTGTCCGCTGCTGGCGATCTGGGGCGCGCGCAGCCATACGGGCACCGTGCACGGGGACGTGCTGGCCATCTGGCGCGGGTTCGCGGCGGGGGAGTGCGTCGGTGGTGCGCTGGCCTGCGGGCACTACGTCCCGGAGGAGGCGCCTGCTGAGACGCTCGAATGGTTCCTGAGGTTTTTCGATCCCGCAGCCTCAACCTGACCACGAGCGATCGACAGTGTGAACGATCGCCGTGGAGACTTGCCCGCCCCCATCGAATGCGGGAGTCTGCGATGGCGTAGCGTGCGGCCAGAACGGGAGAACACCATGGGCATGCGCACCGTCGATGAGCATCTCCTCGCCAAGGAGCCGAAGCGCATTCTCTCCCTCGACGGCGGTGGAGTGCGGGGCCTGATCACGCTCGGCATGCTGCAGCAGGTCGAGGACATCCTCAAAGTACGCAGCCCCGATCCCGCCGCCTTCCGCCTCTCCGACTACTTCGATCTCATCGGCGGCACCTCGACCGGCGGCATCATCGCCACGCTGCTCGCCCTCGGCCACTCCGTGGCGGAGATCCGCGAACTCTATGTCGACATGTGTCCCCGCATTTTCTGCGAGAGCGGCATCTGGCGATCGCTCGTCAATCCCTGGGGCCTTCGCCAGGCGAAGTTCGACTGCGATGCCTTCAAGGCGTCGGTCGACAGTGCGATGGAGCGCTATCTCGCCACGCGCGGCATGGCTGGACAGGACCCAACCCTCGGCTCGCACCATCTGCAAACCGGGCTGGGCATCGTCACCAAGCGCATCGATACCGGCAGCGTCTGGGCCCTGACCAACAATCCACGGGCGAAGTTCTGGACTCCAAACAGCCCGTACTGGCCGACCCCGCCCGGTGCGGTGCCCGAGGAGTTCTTCCCCAACCGTGACTACACCCTGCGCACGCTCGCCCGCGCCACGGCCTCGGCGCCGTACTATCTCGATGCCGTCGAGCTCGGCATCTCACCGCAACAAATGGGGCTCTTTCTCGACGGCGGCGCCAGCCCCTTCAACAATCCCGCGCTCGAACTGCTGCTGATGACGACCTTGAAGCGCTTCGACGATCGCGACGGCAGCGCAAGCTACTCCCCCTTCGGCTTCGACTGGGAGATGGGCGAGCGCAATCTCCTCCTCTACTCTCTCGGCACCGGCCACTATCGCACCAGGGTGCAGCCCCACGCCTACAAGCGCCATTTCAATGCCTGGAAGGCGAAGATCGCGCTAAACGGCGTCATCGACGACAGCATGAAGGCCGCTCTGATCTGGCTGCAGGCCATGTCGGAGCCCGTCGACCCGATGGATGTCGACGGCAATCTCGGCAACATGCAGGGACTGCGCCTCTTCCGCGAGCGCTTGCTGACCTTCACGCGCGTCAACGTCACGCTCGAGACCGACTGGCTGCGCGACACGCTCGACATCGTGCTGACGCCCCGGCGCCTCGAGCAGACGCGCGCCATGGAGAACGCACGGCAGAGCAATCTGGCCCGGCTCCTGAGCATCGGCCGCACGGCCGGGCCGCGACTCGTGCGGCCGGAACATTTTCCGGCCGCTTTCGATCCGAGCTACGCCCGCGCGCCCGCACCGCCGCCGACAGCGGCGATCGCTCAGCCGTAGATCTCGGGGTTGACGACGTTGTCGCGAACCGGCGCGCCGTCGAAGACGCTCAGAACGTTGCGGACCGCCTGCACCGCCATGCGCGCGGCCGCCTCCTTCGTGACGCCGGCGATGTGCGGGGAGATGATGACGTTGGGCAGCTTCAGCAGCGGATTGGCGGGGTCCGGCGGCTCACGATCGAGCACGTCGAGGCCGGCGCCGGCGATGACGCCCGAGGTCAGAGCCGCATGCAGCGCCGCCTCGTCGACGAGGCCGCCACGGGCGGTGTTCACCAGGAACGCTGTCTTCTTCATGCGCGCAATGCGGGCGGTGTCGAAGAGCCCGGTCGTCTCCTGCGTCTTCGGGCAATGCAGCGTGATGAAGTCCGCCTGCGCGACCGCCGCGTCGAGGTCCGTCACGGGCTCGCAGCCAGCGGCCGAGATGGTCGCGGCGGGAACGTAGGGATCGTGCACCAGCACGCGCATGTCCATGGCCTGACAGCGCTTGGCGGTGCGCGTACCGATCCGCCCGAAGCCGATGATCAGCACGATCTTCTCAAAGAGGTCACCTGGCAGATAGGTCAGCCGCTGCGCCCAGTTGCCGCCCTTGCAGAGCGCATCGAGCTCGGCGCCACGCTTCACGAGTTGCAGCATCATGAACATGGCCTGCTCGGCGACCGACGGCGAGTTGGCCGTACCGACGACCATGAGCGGGATGCGCCGCTTCGAGAGCGCGGGCACGTCGATGGCGTCATAACCGACGCCGGTGCGCGCGATGACCTGAAGCCCCTGCGCGGCGTCGAGCTCGGCGTCGGCGATGCGCGTCATGCCGAGGATCATGCCATGCACACCATTCTGCGCGCGCAGCAGCGCCTGGAACTCGTCCCGGCCGATCATGTACGGGAACTTCACACCCTCGACATCGTCGCGACTGGCCAGGATCTCCCAGCCTGCCGCCGACATCGAGTCCGACACCATGATGCGCTTCTTGTTGGTCGACACCGTCTCATCCTCTCCTGCCTGATGGAGGCCGCATCAAGCCCTATGACCACACCCGCTGACAAGAGGTTCGCCAAAAGGAAACGGCCGGATCGTCGCGATCCGGCCGTTTGCACGTCGTGTGTGTCGGCTTGGGCTACTTGAGCGGGCCCGGTGCGGTCTCGACGGGCTGCACGCGGGGCGGCGCCCTGCGCTTGGCAGCCGCGCGCTGCTTCGCCTTCGCCCTCGCTGCGGGACGTGCGGCAGCAGTCTGCTGCTGGGGAGCCGCGGCCGCCTGTTGCGGCGCTGCAGGCGGCGCGGATGCCGCCTGGACGGGCGCCGAGACCGGTTGCACCGGCGCGACATCGCCGGGCGGCACGGCGGCCAGCGAGGTTGCTGCCGGCTGGCCCAGTTTGAAGGAGAGCGTCGCGCCGACGACATCGGGATCGAGGTTCACGCGCCCGGACTGCTGCAGGTAGCGTTGTCCGGTCGTGATCGAGGTCCGGTAGATGTCGTGCGTCGCATTGCTGGCAAAGATGTGCTTGTACTCAAGCCGCAGCGTGAACGAGCTGCTGATGTGATACTCGAGACCGATGCCGGCCACCATGGCGCGGTGGTGCTGGCGTCCCTCCTGAACATCGAGGAGCGTACTCACGCCGTCGGTCAGGGTCGTATCGAGACGCGTGCGGGTATTGACGAGAGCGTAGCCCAGAAGACCGTAGGTGTGGACCTTGCCCCAGACGTAGCCGAGACGACCGGCACCGATCACGGTGTAGCGCACTTCATTCTTGCAGCGGCCCGAGCCAGGGACGACCGTGAAGGGACCTTCGCCACCGCCCGCGGCACAATCATTGCCGCCACCGAGCTGCTTGCCCGTCAAGTCGAGATGGCCGCCGAGCACCCAGCGGCCGAACTGCTGCTGATAGCCGAGGCGGCCACCGAGGCTGTAGCTGTCGAACTTCACGGTGACCTGCGACCCAGGCGTCGCTCCGGGGGCGCCGAGGAAGGCCGGGTTCTGCGCGCCCCACTTGATGTTCGTCTTGGCGGCGAAGTAGCTGCTGGTCGGATGCAGGAGCACGCCGCTGAAGTCGTGGATGGGTTCTTGCGCCAGTGCGGGCGACGACAGACCCGCCAGCGCCATCAGTCCCGCAATTGCCCGTCTCGCCCTGTGCCGCATGATGCCCCCCTGAAACGGCAGACCGCCCGATGCGCCCCCGCGATTCATGCATGACCGATGTGATAACCGATTCGCTGCGGTCCGCGCGTTGTCGGACGAATGCAAGCGATTGAGGTGGGGATGAGGTGTGGAAAGCGCGCCACATTGCGCCCCTGGTGCGTCGGGCCCAGCGCGTCGCGCCGAGTGAGACCCCCACCCGCCACGGCCGCGAGTGACGGCGGGCAGCGCTTCGTCTACTTGAGAGGCGTCACGCTGCCGGCCGGCCGGCGCGCCGCCCGCCGGGCGGCCCGCTGCTGCTGCACCTGCGGCGAAGCGGCCTGCGCAGTCTGCGGAGCGGGTGCCGCCTGCTGCGGCGCCGAAGCGGCCTGCACCGGGCTCTGAGCGGCTGGCGGAGCGATATCGCCCGGCTGAGCCGCCGCAAACTGCGCCGATGCGGGATTGCCGAGCTTGAACGTGACGGAAGCCTGGACCACGTCGGGGTCGAACTCGGTCGGCGTGCGGTGAATGAGGCTGCCGAACCGGTAATGCTCGTGATCGGTATCACCCAGCCAGATGTGCTTGTATTCCAGGCGCAGAGAGACGCTCGGCAGAATGGCGTACTCGACACCCAAGCCGGCCTGCACACCGGTGTGGACATCGGACGAGGCCAAGGTGCGCGTAAGGTTGGGGAAGCGCACCTCGGTGCGCGTCTCCGCCCGGACCACTCCGGCGAGGCCATAGACCAGCCAGCGCTCGAATGCGTAGCCGACCCTGAGCGAGGCGGAAGCCATATAGCGCAGGCTCGAATGGCACCTCGTCGGCTCTGCCGTAAAGGAGATGCCTTCGACCCCGGGACATGAGGTCGTTCCGCCGATGTCGCCACCGCTCAGCTCGAGTTGGCCACCGAGCACCCAGCGGCCGAACTGCTGCTGATAGCCGAAGTGCCCCCCGAACCAGCCCCCGTTCACGTCGGTGTGGACGCGCGAGCCAGCCGGAACGAAGGAGTTGCCATCGATGAAACTGCGGGGACCGAACGTCTGCGTCGTATTGCCGAAGAAATACCCCGTGCCTGCGCCGACATAGAGCCCGCTCCAATCGACGACGGGGGGCGGCGCCCCTTGGGCACGCGCGGCATTCGGCACTGCGAGGCCGACCAGCACGACAGAAGCCGAGAGCAGCGCCATGAGCCTGGCGGAAATCATCCTGCAGTCCCCCTCTGCTTCGCGATCGTGTCACATTGCGATCGTGTCACGGCATCCCCGGAAGGGATTCGGTTCGCGGGTTCCCTTGCCCAGGACCACCATAAGCTTAACGGGAGCAACCACGAATGCCACCGGAGAGCCGGAAAACACACGAAAAAGTCTGCGCTCTGTGATTGATCTGCACCTCTACAC
>JAGRKR010000233.1 GCA_020442225.1 Hyphomicrobiaceae bacterium
GTCGTAGCGTGCCTTGCGGCTGTACGAGTGGCCGATGGCGTTGACGCTCGACGCCTGGCAGACGCGCTTGATGCCGTTGGCGGCGGCCGCATGGAGGGCGTTGTAGCTACCCACCACGTTGTTATTGTGGATCTCGTGATCCGGATGCCGCCCCGGCGACGGGATCGCCGCCATGTGGATGACACCGTCACAGCCGGCGAAGGCTTTCACGAGCGTCTCGTATTCACTCATGTCGGCCATGACGAAGGGCACGCCGGGCTGCGGCTCCGGCGGCGCCACCCGGTCGATGTTGATGGCGCTGTGCCCCTGGGCAAGCGCTTCGGTGATGATGGCGCGGCCGATTCCGCCGCTGCCACCGGTAACGGCAATCTTCATGTGTCTGCGATCCTATCCAGCGTAGACGGCCTGCTGCAGGCCGCGGATGTAGCCGATGGCGTAGAGCCGCCCGAAGGCGGAGTAGCCGGCATGTTCGTTGGTGTCGCCCTCGACGGTCGGCACATGGTCGGGCCGCAACACGCCGTCGAAGCCGATGTCCTTGTAGGCGCGCATGCAGGCGAGCATGTCGGTCTTGCCGGCGTCGTGCCAGGTCTCCTGGAACTTCTTCGGCTCGCCGCGCACGTCGCGGAAATGCACGAAGGAGATGTTGTCCTTGCCGAACTTGCGGATCGCCGCCGGCAGGTCATCGGTCATCAGGGTGAAGTTGCCCTGGCAGAGCGTGATGGTGTTCATCTTGCTCGGCACCATCTCGACCAGCCGCTGGTAGTTGTCGATCGAGCGCATGATGCGGCTGACGCCACGGATCGGCGAAAGGGGCGGATCGTCCGGGTGCATGGACATCTTCACGCCCGCCTTCTCGGCGACCGGAAGCGTCTTCTTCAGGAAGTAGTCGAGGTTGGTCCACAGCTCGTCTTCGCTGATCGGCGGATTGGAGGTGAGATCCGCCGGCACGTCGTTGAGGTCGAAGCTGGTGACCACCGAGCCGCCGCGCGACGGCGTCGCGAGGTTGGTGCGCACCCAGTTGAAGTCGGTCATCCACTCGTAGCACCACACCGGGATGCCGAGCTTGCCCATGTTCTCGAGCAGCGTGCAGACCGTACCGATCTCCTCGTCGCGCCCCGGCAGGCCGCGCTTCGCCTTGTTGAGCGGCGGACGCGACTCGATCACGCGCAGCTCGAAGCCGGCATCCTCGTAGCGCTGCTTCATGCGGGTCAGCGGCGCCAGGTCCCACGGCTGCTCAGACGCCTGCACGCTGTTAAACGGCAGACCGCCGACAGCGAGGTCGACGCCCGCCTGCTTGGCGAGCTTCCAGACCGGCATGTAGTCCGGCGGGATCATTTCGGCGATTTCGAGCATGGGTCGTTTTCCTGTTATTGCGCCCGGCATTGGCCGCCGGGTCGGGGAGAGGCAAAGCACGCGGGCAACCGCCGGAACGACGCAACCCGGCCGCCGGGAAACCGGCGGCCTCGGCGGCGTCGCGTCACGCGGGGCCGGTCAGACCGGCAGATACTCGGAGAGGTGGTCGGCTCCGACCTCGGGATGTTCTCCGAACAGGTGGCATGACGCGGTGTGGTGGGAGTCGATCCGGAAAAGCGGCGGCTCGCGCTTGCAGATATCCATAGCCCGTATGCAGCGCGGCTGGAAGCGGCAGCCGGTACCGAAGCTCTCCGCGTCGCGCGCCTTGATCTCGTGCTCGCCCCAGCGCTGGTCGAGATTGGGCCACGGAATGGAATCGACGAGAAGCTGCGTATAGGGGTGCTGCGGCGCCTTGATCACCGTGTCGACGTCGCCCGCCTCCATGACCGAGCCGCGGTAGAGCACGATGATCGACTTGGCGATGTGATAGGCGGTCGTCAGGTCGTGGGTGATGTAGATGATCGACACGCCATGGTCGCGCTGCAGGTTGCGCAGCGTCTCCAGGATGTTGGCGCGCAGCGACGCATCGACCATCGACACCGGCTCGTCGGCGACGAGCAGACGCGGCTTGAGCAGCAGCGCCCGGGCGACGTTGATGCGCTGGCGCTGCCCGCCGGAGAGCTGGTGCGGGAAGCGACCGAGCACATCCTCCGGCCTGAGGCCGACGGCAGTCAGCGCCTCGTCCATCTTGTTGCGCGCTTCGGCGCGCGACTTCGCCAGCTTGAAGCGGCGGATCGGCACGGTCATCAGGTGGTCGACCGTGTAGAACGGATTGAACACCGCGAACGGGTCCTGGAACACCGCCTGCACCTCGCGGCGGAAGTCCGTGCGGTCGGAACCCTTGAGCTTGCTGATGTCCTGCCCGCGATAGACGATCTGGCCCTCGGTCGGCTCGATGAAGCCGAGGAGCAGCATCGCGAGCGTCGTCTTGCCGCTGCCGCTTTCGCCGGCGACCGTCAGGATCGTCGGCTCGTTCTCCTTCAGCGTCAGCGAGATGTTGTCCAGCGCCGTGGTCTGCTTGGCGTTGATCAGGCCGCGCGAATAGACCTTCGAGACGTTGCGCAGTTCGAGAAGGTTTTCCACCTCACGCCTCCCCGGTTTCGGCACTGTCGAAGAGATGGCAGGTGACCAGCCGCCCGCCGGGCAACATGTCGACCCGCGGCCGCTTGGTGGTGCAGATGTCCATCGCCGCGGTGCAACGCGGATGGAACGCGCAGCCCGACGGCAGACGCAGCAGCGAGGGCGCAAGCCCCGGAATGCCCTGGAACACGCCCTTGTTCTCCAGATTGGGGAGGCTGCTGATCAGCGCCTTGGCATATGGATGCTTGGGGTCCGTGAACATGTCGCGGACCGTGCTCACCTCGACGAGACGGCCCGCATACATGACCGCGACCTTGTCGACGAACTGGGCCATCAAGCCCATGTCGTGGCCGATGAGGATGACCGCGGCGTTGATCTGGTCCTGCACCTTGTCGATGGTTTCCATCACCTGGCGCTGGGTGACCACGTCGAGCGCGCTGGTCGGCTCGTCGGCGATGATCACCTGCGGCTTGAGCAGGATGCCGATGGCGATGCAGACGCGCTGCTTCATGCCGCC
>JAGRKR010000234.1 GCA_020442225.1 Hyphomicrobiaceae bacterium
ACGTCCTTCGGGATGTCGACGACGACCGGGCCGGGACGCCCGCTGCGGGCGACCAGGAACGCCTCATGGAGGATGCGCGCCAGGTCCTTGACGTCGCGGACCAGCCAGTTGTGCTTGGTGCACGGGCGGGTGATGCCGACCGTATCGCACTCCTGGAACGCGTCGTTGCCGATCAGGTGCGTCGGCACCTGGCCGGTGATGCACACCAGCGGGATCGAATCCATGAGCGCGTCGGTGAGACCGGTCACGGCGTTCGTCGCGCCGGGACCCGACGTGACGAGCACGACGCCGACCTTCCCGGTCGAGCGGGCATAGCCTTCGGCGGCGTGCGTCGCGCCCTGCTCGTGCCGCACGAGGATGTGCTGCACGTCCTCCTGCTGGAACAATGCGTCGTAAATCGGCAGCACCGCTCCGCCGGGATAACCGAAAATGTGCTCGACCCCCTGGTCGATGAGCGCCTTCACGACCATTTCCGCGCCCGTCATCGTGCGTGCCATTGCAGTCAACTCCGTCAGATATGAGCGGCCCCAGGGCGAACAGTGGCGCCACGCCGCCATGCTGCAGCGCACACTACCCCCGGCAATAATGATGGGTCAATGGTTAGTTAGGCATAAACGGCATGCCAGGCGCGGCAATCAAGAGCGATTATTGCGCAGCATGCCATTTCCACGCAATCATATTGCGTTTCAACCATGTAAGCTGCCGTTTGGCATAGCGCCGCGTCTCCGCCGTCGCCTGCGCGATGGCCTGCTCGAGCGACTGTATGCCCGCAAGATGCGCCATGAGCGGGCGGACACCGAGCGCCCGCATCGCCGGGAGGTCTGCAGGGAGCCCGAGCCCTGCCAGCGCCGCCACTTCAGCCAGTGCGCCCGCCTCGATCATGGCCTGGAAGCGCCGGTCGATGCGCGCGTAGAGCTCGGCGCGCGGCGGCGACACGACAAGCCGCTCCGTGAGGCCCGCCTCCAAGGCGCCCTCACCCGCGACCGCCTGCCAGTGGGCCAGCGAGCGCCCGGTCGCCTCGACCACCTCGAGCGCTCGTACGATGCGCTGGGCGTCGGAGGGGCGCAGGCGCGCCGCCATGATTGCATCCCGCCGTGCGAGCTCGTCATGCAGCCTCGCGACACCGTCCTGCGCCAGCGCCGCCCGCCAGGAGCTGCGGATCTCCGGGGGAATGGGCGGCACGGGACTGAGCCCTTCGAGCAGCGCTTTGAAGTAGAGCCCGGTGCCGCCGACGATGACCGCAAGACGCCCGGCGCGCCGCGCCTCGGCCAGTTCGTGGCGCACGTCGTCGAGCCAGGCGGCGACGGAATAGGCGCGTGCGGCCGACACGTGCCCGTAGAGCCGGTGGGGCACGAGCGCCTCGTCCCCGGCGCTCGGACGCGCCGTCACGATGCGCAGCTCGCGGTAGACCTGCATCGAGTCGGCGTTGATGACGATGCCGTTGCGCGCCGCCGCGATTTCGACCGCCAGTGCCGACTTGCCGCTCGCTGTTGGTCCGGCGATCAACACGGCCTGGAGCGCGCCGGCCTCAGTGCGGGACATGGCGCATCCTCGGCCGCGGCCTGCGACGGGCCGCCGGTGTGCCCAGGCGCGGCGTGGCCCTCCTCACGCGGCGCTGCCCTCGTCCGGTCGCCCGCGCTCGGAGGCGGCGGCCGGCGCTGCCGTGTCCTGCCTGTGCTCGGGGTCGCTCGCGATGGCCTTCACGGTCCCCGGCGCCGGCACGCGGGACACTGTCAGGCCCTGCGGCTTGGGCTCCGGGCGCAGCAGCGCGCGCACCCCCCGCGAGGCGGCAATGACGCCGTCGTTGGCATAGGCTTCGTGATTGCGCTCGATCTCCTTGAGATCATAGCGATAGTTGACCATCAGGCCGTGCGCTTCGCCGAGCCCCTTCGACGACACGTCACCGAGCCAGTTCACGCGCTCGAGCCGCGCACCGTTGCCGAGGTGGAAGCGCGCCACGGGATCGATGGGCCGCCCATCGCTGGTCTTCGCGCGCAGGTAGTAATGCGCCGCCAAGGCCAGCAGCGTGTCCTTTGTGCTCTCGTCCTCGATCTCGTCGACCCAACCCGGGTCCTTGAGCACCTGAAGGGCGACACGATCCGCCTCGCTCGCGACGGGATCGCTGCCGTTCGCCAGCACCCGGTCGAGCCAGCGGGCGAAGTTCGGCGCCGGCGACAGGGTGACGAACGTCTTGAGCGTGTCGATCTCCCGCACCAGTTCCTCGACCACCTGCTTGATCAGGAAGCTGCCGAACGAGATGCCGCGCAGGCCTTCCTGGCAGTTGGAGATCGAATAGAAGACCGCAGTCGTCGGCGGCTCCGCGCCGTCGGCGGCCTTGCTCTCCTCGCCGAGCAGCAACTGGATCGAGCCGGGCACCTGCGACGTCAGCGCCACCTCGACGAAAATCAGCGGCTCATCGATCAGCGCCGGATGGAAGAACGCAAAGCAGCGTCGGTCCACGGGGTCCAGGCGACGGCGCAGGTCGTCGAAGCCGTGGATCTCGTGAACCGCCTCGTAGCGGATGATCTTCTCGAGGATGGCCGCGGGCGTGTTCCAGTCGATCCGACGCAGCACAAGAAAGCCGCGATTGAACCACGACGTCAGCAGATGCTTGAGGTCGGCGTCCACGGCGGCGAGCGACGGCTCGGAGTTGACGCGCGCCAGCAGATCCTTGCGCATCGCCACGAGTTCGGCCGTCGCACCGGGCGCGAGGTTGAGCCGGCGGAAGAATTCCTGTCGCGGGCTCTCGACGGCCTTGACGAGTTCCGCGAGCGTCCCCTCGCCGGGCTCCTGGACCAAGGCCTCCGCGGCCGCACGCACGCGTGACAGGTCGGGCCGCAGGCGCGACGCGATGAAGGCGAAGAACTCGCCCCGCTCTTTCGACGGCAGCCGCTTGTACCGGTCGAGGATTTCGCGCGCCCTGGCGACGCCCGAGGCCTCGCCGGCGCCCGCCACCAGCGCCTCGATCTGATCGGTGATGCTCTCCTTGCGCTCCCCGCCGAACGAGATGTCGAGCAGCGAGCGTCCGCGCTCGGCAACGGTCGTCAACAACTCCTGCAGGAACGAGACATTGACTGGCATTGCGGCATCCTCGCTGGCTGACCCGACCGCGGCGCTCCTCGCGCAAGGCTCATAGCACAGGCCGGCGGATTTGCATCACACGAGCCCGGCAGTGCGGCGTCCCCGCCCCTCGCGTGCGCCGGCCGCCGTCCCTCCTCGCGAGACACTTTACATATGGCAAGGTCGGTGCTACATGGACGCCTCCGCGGGCCCCCTACGGGCCCGCTTGCATTCTGGTGACCCGGGCGCATAGCTCAGTTGGTAGAGCAGCTGACTCTTAATCAGCGGGTCGTTGGTTCGATCCCAACACGGCCCACCATGCTTTATATCTCTCACAGTAAATTAATCAGTAGGTTTCTACTCATTAATCTTTAGTAACTTCTCAAAAA
>JAGRKR010000235.1:0-5187 GCA_020442225.1 Hyphomicrobiaceae bacterium
AGCCCGGAACTTCGCGCGTAGCCTGCCACTTCACCGACGAGCGTCACTCGAGACCGCCGCGAGGTCAGTATCGTGCACGCCCTCGCCTCCATCTGCGTTCCCGGACGCCGCGGCTACGCGGCGAGCCGGGATCTTCACCCATCAAAGAAGAACACCACCGCTACAGGTCGAATCCATCCGCACGCACTACGTCGGTGAACAGATCGCGCCATGTCGGATTTCCGCTTTCGATCAACTCGATCTTCCACTGCCGCCGCCATCGCTTGAGCGCTCGCTCCCGGCGCGCAGCTTCGGCCGCGTCGTCATGGGCCTCGAAATAAACGAGCCGGCCCACCCAGTACTTCCGGGTGAAACCAGCCAACACACGTTCGCGATGCTGCCACGTGCGCCCGGCGAGATCGCTGGTCATGCCGACATAAAGCACGCCATGCGGCCTGCTCGCGAGGATATAGACCCAGTATGTCTTCGGCTCTCGCATGTCGATTGCTGATCGAAGCGACCAGACGGGCCGCGGCGCCCCGCGCCATTGCGCCCCCGCCCCATGCGGCGAGGGCGCCGAGGGCGCCCTCGCTCAGGGTCTCAGGGAACCCACTGCGTCTCGCGACGACCGGCAGCTGCGTCGGAAGCGGAGGTGAGTTGCGGCTTCGCAACCCGCTGGCCGGGGAGACGGCGAAGCTGCAGCAGACGGCTCACCTGGTTCATGTCCTTGACGCACTCGAAGGTGTCGAGACGCTCGTAGAGCGGCGCGATCTGGTCGTGCGCGAGCGAGCGACCGGCGCAGTCCTCGAACTTCTCGAACATCTCCTCGCTCGACATGGCGTCGTCGGGACCGCGGCAGACCATGTTCTCGATGCGCCGCGAGACCGTCTTGCCGCCCGTCGTCGTGACGATCACTTCCGCGCCCCATTGATGCCGGGCGTCTGCCGGCATCTCCGGGTGCGGACCGGCGGTGGTCACGGCCATCACCTTGCGCACACGCGGATCGGCGTGGGCGTCGCCCTCGAAGTGCGCGAGGCGGACGGCGCCATCGGCCAGCGCGCGGGCGACCGCGTACTGGATCGAGAACTTGGCCCCGAGCGGCCCCTTGGGATCGGGGTTGTCGGTGTGCGGCAGACGATTGGGATGCGTCAGGATCTCGACCTTCTGCGCGTCCTCGGGCTTGAGGCCCTCCTCCTTGACGAGCTTCAGCATCATGGCGATCGCCGGATGCGTGCTGCCACAGCAGGGGAACTGCTTGAGCCCGTTCAGAGTGTCCTCGATCTCGAGCGGCGCCCCCCAGCCGGCGAAGATGCGCTCGGCGTCGTAGGTGCCCTTGCCGTTGAAGACGTCGAGGAAACCCTGCTTGTGCTCGAAGGCGGCCGGGTTCGACTGGAAGCCCTTGGCGGCGATCAGCGCGGCGAACAGACCGTTGCGCGCGCAATGGCCGACGTGCAGCGGCTTGGTCATCGTGCCGAAGTTCGCCTTGAGGCCCGAGGCGAGCGAGGCGGCGATGGCGATGGCGCGCGTCGTCTTGTCGGCGTCGAGCCCCATCAGCCGGCAGGCCGCCGCCGCCGCGCCGAAGGTGCCGAGCGTCGCCGTCGGATGCCAGCCCTTGTTGTAGTGGTGCATGTGGACACCGCGGGCGAGCCGCACCTCGACCTCGTAGCCGATGACGAAGGCCGTGATCAGGTCCATGCCGCTGGCGCCCTTCATCTCGGAAAGCGCGAAGAGCGGCGGCAGCAGCGGCACCGAGGGGTGGCCGCCCATGGTGCCGTTGACGTCGTCGTAGTCGAGGGCGTGCGACGCCGTGCCATTGATAAGCGTGGCGTCGAGCATACTCGTGCGCCGCTCGGTGCCGAAGATGAGCGACGGCCCGGGCGCGTCCGCCACGCCCGGGGTCTCCATCAGGATGGTGGCGCACGGTTCGACGACACCGGCCAGCGTCACGCCGATGGTATCGATGATGGCCGCCTTCGCCCAGGTGAGCGCGCGCGGCGTCACCTGCTCCGTCTTGAAGCCGACGATCTTGTCGGCGAGGTGTGCTGCGATGGTCATGGTCTCACCACTCATTGCTCGTGTCCTTCAGGAGCCGGCGAACGCCGCAGCCTCGCGCCCGGCGATCCGACCGAAGGTCGCACCGGAAACGAGACCCGTGCCGGCCGGGTAGTTGTCGTAGAAGAGACCGCCGACCATCTCGCCACAGGTGTAGAGGCCCTTGATCGGCCGCCAGTCCGTGCCGATGACCTCGGCCTTGCCGCTAGTGCGCAGCCCGCCGAAGGTGAACGTGATGCCGCCGGTGCAGCTGTAGGCGTAGTAGGGCGGGGCGTCGAGCTTGGTCGCCCAGTTGGTCTTGTCGGGGTTCAGTCCCTGCGTCGAGAGCCCGTCCTTGCGGGTCGGGTCGTGATCCTTGGCCGTGCGCGGAGCGGCGTTGTACTCCTTGAGCGTGCGGATGGCCTGCTCCTTGTCCTCGATGTCGAGCTGGGCGACGAGCCCCTCGAGCGTGTCGGACGTGAGCGGGTCGGAGGTCGAGTAGCGCGGCTCGAGCAGGTGGATGACTTTGTGGTCGAAGATCTGCCACGCCTTGGCGCCCGGCTCGGCGAGCACGGCGCGACCGTACTTGGCGTAGGTGAAGAGGTTCTGGTCTTCGCCCTCGTCGAGGAAGCGCCTGCCCTTGCGGTTGAGCATGACGCCGACGGGATAGCTCAGGCGGTTCGAGCGGTCGGTCATCTCGCGCGGCGCGAACTCGCCCCAGTCGGCGCTGATCGGCGTGGCATGACAACCCGACCACTGCCCCCACGGCATGGCGCCGATCGCCATGGCCATGCGCAGGCCGTCGCCCTGGTTGTGCGGCGTGCCGCGCACCTTGGCGGCGCCGACCAGCGGCCCGATGTGCTGCGTGCGCATCTGCACGTTGGCCTCGAAACCGCCGCAGGCGAGGATGACCGCGCGCGCCCTGACGTCTCGCTGGCCGTCGTTGTCACGCACGGTGACGCCATTGACGCGCCCCTGGCCGTCGACCGTCAGCGCCACGGCGGCACTCGAGTAGCGGATCTCGACACCCATCTTCTCCGCCGTCGCGAACCACGTTTTGGAGAGACCGATACCTTCGTGCTGGGCGCGCACGACGAGGCCGCGCGGCCAGACGATCATGTTGCCCTTGCGCACGCCGGCGATCGTGATGGCCGGCTCCATCTTGATCTTGCCGACCTCGTGCATCCAGAGCACGGTGGCCTTCGAGTTGCCGACCAGGATGCGCGAAAGCTCGGGATCGGTGCGCCCGTTGCTGACGCGCACGAGATCGCCGTGATAATCGTCGAAGGGATAGGGCGTGATGCCCTCGTAGAAGTTCTCGTACTCGTCCTCGACGCCCGGCAACAGCGGCGCCAGCTCGCGCGGATCGTCGAAGGCCATGCGGAACACGCCGCCCGACCAGTGCGTATTGCCGCCTCGCATCTCGCGGGGCGCCTTCTCCAGCACCAGCACGCGCTTCGCGCCGTTCTCCGCGGCAGACACCGATGCTGCGAGCGCCGCGTTTCCGGCACCGACGACGATGACGTCATAGTCCGACATTCCATTCTCCTCAGCTTGTCGTTCCGTTGGTGAAATCCTCAGGCGTCAGGCCTTGCAGCTGGCAATCTCCATCAACCGCCGCACACCCGCCGCGTCGATGCCGTCGATGTTGCTGGCGAGCCCAATCAGCTCGGCGGCGGCCTTGTCGTCGAGCCGCGTCGCCAGGCAGTCGCGCACCTTGACCATGTGCTCGTCCACGCTGATCGGCGGCGTGCCCCACTTGCCGCGCGGGCCGTTGCAGCGCGTCTCCACGATCGTGCCGTCCTCGAGCTCGACCTTGACGTCGATGTGCATCTCCTCGAAGCGCGCGGGGATCGACGGGTCCTTTATCAGCTCGATCTTGGCGAGCAGGGCCTGCATGTCCGGCGCGGCGAGCCGCTCGTCGGTGAACGTGTGGATGCGCACCTTGCCGTCGAGCAAGGCGGCGGCCAGCGTGTACTGCAGCGAGAACTTGCCGGAGAGCCCCGTGGCCGGCACCGGCCGGTCGACGTAGTTCATCACCGGCGAGATCATCGTGATGCGCTTGATCGCCGCCGCGGACGGCAACTTCGGACGCAGATCGAGGCCCGCCGTGATGGCGAAATGCGTGCCGAACTGGCTCGGAAACATCTTGATGGCATAGCCCGGCGTTACGACGCGGAAGGGCGGACCGTAGTTCAACAGCTCCTCCGGCTTGAACGCGTCTCCGCAGAAGGCGTTCGCGTAACTCTGGCCCGCCTCGAAGATCTCGGTATTCGCCGTGAAGCCGCGCGCCGCGAGCAGCGCGCACTCGAGGCCGAGGCCCGTGGCGTGGCCGCAGTGCGTGGACTTGGTCATGGTGCCGGCGTTGGCGAGCAGGCTGCCCGCGCGCGAAGCCGCCATGCCGATGGCGTTGGCGAGCTTGCCGGCATCGAGACCGAGGATGTGGCCGGCGGCGACAGCCGAGCCGAAGGTGCCGACGGCGCCGGGTGGGTGGAAGCGGATCTGGCCGGCCATGTACTGGCCGGAGGCCTGCCGGAGCCAGCCCTGCATCTCGATGCCCTTGACCAGGGCCGTCGCCACGGCCCGGCCGTCGGCGCCCGTGTGCTCGGCGACGGCGAGTACGGCCGGTAGCGTCGTCGAGAGCTGATGGTTGGCTGGGCTCCACATCGGCTCGAAGTCGAGCACGTGCATGGAGGCACCGTTCAGCATGGCAGCGGAGACCATGTTGGTCTTGAAGCCGAAGGCGATGGCGTGCGCCTGCGGCGTGCCGCCCTGCTCCTTGTAGTGCTCGGCGAGGATGTTGACCGCCTCCTCTTCCGGGCCGGCGATGGCCACTGCCAGACCGTCGAGAACGAGCTGGCGCGCCGCCTTCACGGCCGCCTCGCTCAAGTCGCCGTAGCCGATGGCCTCGATGCGGTTGCACAATTCAGACGTCACGGACATGGGAAATCACTCCGAGGCTCGGTTGTCGGGGGCGACAGCAGGCTATCGCCGGGGTGGAAGCTGAGATGGACGGCAGACCGCTCCGAGATCTCGCGACGTGCGGGTTCAAGAACGAGGGCGTCGCCCGCCGTCACCATGTATTCGAAATGGCCACCGGAGAACAGACGCCGGCGCGTCGTTCGGTCAACAGCGCCGCGGCCGTCTGTCGCGCTGCCGCCCAGGCGTATGGCGGCG
>JAGRKR010000235.1:5236-11992 GCA_020442225.1 Hyphomicrobiaceae bacterium
GCGCCCGCAGCGCCTTGCCGGGGACGCATCGACGCGACGCCTGCCGTCTCGGGCAGGGCGCGCGACAGCCTGCGTCCATTAGCGCTTCTTATGATGGCCAAGTAGAACGATAATGCTGTAGTTCTGTCAACGACCGATGGCGCGCTACGGAGGAAAACGCAACATGGCGCAGGATCTCGCTCAATCGGCAGTGCGTGACGGCTCACTCTCCCCCGCGCGCGGGCTCGCCCGGTTCGTGCACGACATGAAGCTGGCAGATGTCCCGGCCGCCGTTCGCGAGCGCGCCAAGGACCTGATTCTCGACGCCATCGGCTGCGCGCTGGCGGCCAACACCTACCCCTTCGCGGCGCGCGCGCTGGCCGGCGGCCAAGCGCTCGGTGGCAGCGGTCGCTCGACCGTCATCGGTCGCCCCGAGCGCCTGCCGCTGCGCGATGCCGTGCTCGTCAACGGTGTGCTGCTGCACGGCCTCGATTTCGACGACTCGCATCTGACCGCCATCATCCATCCGACGGTCACTTGCCTGCCCGCCGCCCTCGGCGTCGCGGAGGAACGCGGCATGAGTGGCGAAGACATGCTCGCCGCCTACATCGCGGGCATGGAATCGGCCATCCGCATCGGCGCGTCGGTGAAGGGCGGCTTCCACCATGTCGGCTTCCACGCGACCGGCGTCATTACACACTTCGCGGCCGCCCTCGTGGCCGGCCGGCTGATGGGGCTCGCGCCCGACGCCCTCGTCTCGGCGCAAGGCATCGCCGCCAGCACCGCGGGCGCCGTTCAGGTTTTCCTCGAGGAAGGCGCCTGGACGAAGCGCCTGCACCCGGGATGGGGCACGACGGCCGGCATCACCGCCGCGACGCTCGCCGCCAACGGCTTCTTCGGTCCCTCGCGGCCCTACGAGGGGCGCTTCGGGCTGTTCGAGACGCATCTTCAGGAGCACGCCGCACACGCCGACATCGCGATCATCACGGCGGGCCTCGGCGACGACTGGGAGCTGCCCCGCACCTCGATCAAGCCCTATCCCGTCTGCCATTTCATCCACGGCGCGGCCGAGGCCGCCATCGAGATCCACAAGCGGCTGAAACCCACCGCTGACGACCTCGCCGAGGTACGGGTGGCGATCCCCGGCCCAACCCTGCCGATCGTGGCCGAGCCGGTCGAGATCAAGACACGCCCGGCCAACGAGTACGATGCGAAATTCTCGGCGCAATACGTGGTGGCAACTTGTCTGCTCAAGGGCCGCTTCGGGCTCGCCGATCTCTCGGACGCCGCCATGAAGGACGAGCACGTGCTCTCCCTCACCCGCCGCATCGTCTGCGAGGCGGACCCGGCGTCCGGCTACCCGACGTTCATGTCGGGCGGCGTCAGCGTGCGCACTACGGCAGGCCAGACGGTGGAGCAGCACATCCCGGTCAATCTCGGCGCCGGCGATCGCGGCCTCGACCGCGCGGGCATCGAGCGCAAGTTCTTCGCCAATGCCGCCCTGCACGTCTCGCGGGACGCCGCCGAGCGCATCCGGGACCGCGTGCTCGAGCTCGACCGGATCGCCGCCGTCGATCTCGCGGCGGCGCTGTCGATCCCGGCCTCTTGCTCCGTTCACAGTTGATCTTGATCAAGGACAGCGCCGGGCCGGCGGGGTGGCGTAGCGGGCACGTTTGAAGCGGACAAAGAGCCGCGGTCTCGGGCCTCGGGAGGCAGCGCATGACGGAAGCGGAGCAGGCGCCTGGCATCCGCCAGGTCTCGGTGGGCGATCTCGTGGAGATCATCGGCCAGGGGATACGTGATTTCCGGGCGGCGCCGATATACGGCCTGTTTTTCGCGGGGCTCTATGCCGGCGCCGGCTGGCTGCTGATCGCCCTGCTCTACCATTTCGGCCTGCCCTATCTCGCCTATCCCCTGGCCATGGGCTTCGCCCTGATCGCGCCGTTCGCCGCGGTCGGCTTCTATGCCGTCAGCGATCATCTGCAGCGCGGCTTGCCGCTCAGTTGGGCGAGTGTGACGGGCTCGATCAAGGCGGCCGCCCGGCGCGACCTCAGATGGATGGCCCTCGTCACCGGCTTCGCGCTCGTCATCTGGATGGATATCGCGGCCTTCCTGTTCTTCGGCTTCATGGGCTTCGAGGCCTTCAGCCCGGACATCGTCGACCGGCTTATGACGACGCCCACGGGGCTCATCTTCCTGCTGCTCGGCAATGTCTCCGGCGCGATCATCGCCCTGTCCGTCTTCGCCATCTCGGCCATTTCGTTCCCGATGCTCTACGAGCGCGACATCGACTTCGTCACGGCGATGGTGACGAGCGTACGCCTCGTCATCGCCAATCCCGTGACGATGATCGTCTGGTGCATCATCATCGCGGTGCTGCTCGGCATATCCATCCTCTCGGTCTTCGTCGGCCTCCTGGTGACGCTGCCGATCATCGGGCACGCGACATGGCATCTCTACAAGCGCGGCATCGAGCCCGCGACAGCTAAAGCCGAGACAAGCGCTTGAGCGCCGGGCGCGCTCCCCGACGCTGATCGTCGCCGCCGTCGCGGCTTCGGCTGACGAAAGCGGCCGTGCGACCACATTCTGATCAAAGTCCACTGGCACATTTCGCCCGGTCAGCCGTCGGAGGACATCATGCCGGACACGATCCCTCAACAGCCGGGCTCCGAAGGCTCGATGTCGCGGGGTGGCCGTCTGGCCAGCCTGATGATGTCCGTCATACCGGACGTCCGGCGGGTGCTCTGGCGCTTTCCACTGCCGGCAGCGATCGCCACCGCCTTCGCGATCTATCTCCTGCTCGAAGGCTACAAGAGCGCGCTACTCCCCGCCGATCTCCGGCTGCGCCTGCCGCCCATCGCCACCTCGGGCTTCCTCGTCACACTGGCAGCGGCGCTGCTCGGGGAAAGCCGCGGTCGCAGCCAGGGCTGGCGGCTGGTCGCGGGGCTCGCCGGCCTCGCCCTCGTGGCGTGTCTCATCGCCTTCTCGAATGCGCTCGACCTCAGTCCCGCCGTGCTCATGCTGGCGCTGCTCCTCCTCGCGACGCTGGCGGCTCACCTGGCTCCGGCAACAGAGCGGGCCGCCTACTGGCTCTTCAACCACCATCTCGCCATCGCGGCAATCACAGCGCTTGCTGGCGCGGTTCTCTTCGCCGGCGGCGTCTCGCTGATCCTGGAATCCCTGCGCTACCTGTTCGGCGTCTACATCCCGCACTGGTGGTACGAGAAGCTCTGGATCACAGCGCTGGTGCTGATCGCGCCCCTGACCTTCCTCGACCTCATTCCGCAATCGTTCGACCAGCGCGTGACAGAGGGACCGCAGACGGAGTTCACCAGCCAGGCTGTCGCCATCCTCGTGCGCTTCATTCTCGTGCCGCTGCTGCTCGTTTATGCGGCGATCCTGCACGCCTATGCCGCGAAGATCGCCTTCGACTGGGCCCTGCCCAAGGGGCGCGTCGGCTGGATCGTCTCGAGCTACGGCGCGGTCGCGACGGTGACGGCGCTGCTCGCCTTTCCCACGCGCCAGTCCGGCGGCGCGCTGGTCTCGACCTTCTGGCGCCTTTGGCCGTGGCTGCTGCCGGTTCCAGCCGCCTTGCTGTTCATCGCCGTCACCATCCGCATCCGCGAGTACGGGCTGACGGAGGCCCGCTACCTCCTGGTTCTGGCCGGCGTCTGGCTTCTTCTGCTCATGGCGACGCAGGGCCTCAGACGCCCCCGGGACATCCGGCTCATCATGGGGACACTGGCGGCGCTCCTGCTCTTCGCGACCGCGGGCCCCTGGGGCATGCTCGGCTGGTCGACACGCCACCAGGCGAGCGAGCTCGTCGCCCGCCTGACCACGGCAGGGCTGGTCAAGAACGGCAAGATCGTCATCGCCCCCAAGGCGACGGCAACCGTGCTCCCGAGCGACCGCCGCCGCATCGCAGGGACCCTGCGCTATCTGGCCCAGCGCGATCGCCTGGCGCTGCTCCAGCCGCTGTTTGCCGGTGTCGCCGACGATCCGTTCGCAACGCGGAGCAACCCGTCTCAGCAGAAGGAACGTCGCCTGCGACGCGGAGCCGTCCTGTGGTACGAGCACATCGACTCCGACGACAAACTCGCCTCGGCGATTTCCGCACGTCTCGGGCTCGGCACGTCACTCGCCACCACGCCCTATCAGCGGCTCCGCTATCTCAGAACCAACACGCCGACGACCATCGCCGTGGACAAGCCGAGCCTGCTGCTCGGCCCTGCCCACATTTACGTGCCTCGGGGACAGAGGGCCACCCCGCCACGCAGCGCCACCATCATCCTGCCGAATGGACGGCTCATCGCCTCACTCGAGGCTGGCGTGCTCACCGTACGCCACGAGCCGAGCGGTCGCAGCGCCCGCTTCCAGCTCGCCAGCTCTGCGGCGCTGCGCGAAAGGCTCGAGGCATCGGGCGTGGTGCTCAAGCCTGCCGACCCGCGGCGGCAGCCCCTGGTGCTCACACGCAGCGACGGCGACCTCGACGTCATACTCCACCTGATCACGGCATCAGCTCTCGACGATGTCGGACCGATCCTGGAGCTTTCACAGATCGGCTTCTGGCTGCAGCTCCCCCGCTAGCGGCCCGGTGGCACGCCGCGCCGGTCGGCCTCACACAGTTGTTCGTTGACAAGCCGCACGCGCCCCGGCCGAATGAGCGGGCCTCGTCGCACCGCCGATTTGGACCACCGATTCGGACCGCCGACCATGACGACATCCCGTCGCGCCGTTCTCCAGGGAGCGCTTGCACTCGCAGCGGCAGGCGCTGTTCCCGGCCGCATCCTGCACGCAGCGGCGAGCCCGCCGCTGACGCGGGCCATCCCGAAGACAGGTGAGCAGATCCCGCTGGTCGGCCTCGGCAGTTGGATCACCTTCAACGTCGGCAACGATCGCGCGCTGCTCGACGAGTGCACCCGGGTGGTCGCAGCGTTCTTCGCCGCGGGCGGCCGCATGATCGATTCCTCGCCCATGTACGGCTCATCGCAGCCGACCATCGGCTATGCGCTGAAGAAGCTCGGCCATCCCAAGCCGCTGTTCTCCGCCGAGAAGGTGTGGATCTCCAATGCCTCGCGCGGACCGACTCAGATGGATCGCTCGCGCGCCTACTGGGGCGTGCCGCGCTTCGACCTCATGCAGGTGCACAACCTGCTCTCCTGGGAGCGCCATCTCGAGACGCTCGAAGCCATGAAGGCCGACGGCAGGGTCCGCTACATCGGCATCACCACCTCGGAAGGGCGGCGGCACCGCGACTTCATCAAGGTCATGGCCACGCGGCCTCTCGACTTCGTGCAGGTCAGCTACAATATCGTCGATCGAGAGGTGGAGCGGCGCATTCTGCCGCTAGCCCGCGAGCGCGGCATCGCCGTCATCGTCAATCGCCCGTTCCAGCAAGGCGACCTCGTCAAGGCCGTCGAGAAGAAGCCGCTGCCGCCGTGGCTCGCCGAGACGGGCGCGCGCACGTGGCCACAGTTCCTGCTGAAGTTCATCGTCTCGCACCCCGCGGTCACCTGCGCCATTCCGGCGACCTCACGCGTCGCGCATGTCGAGGAGAACATGGCTGCGGCACGCGGCGTCCTGCCGGACGAGGCCTTGCGCCGGCGCATGGCGGCCTACGTCGGGCAGCTCTGAATGGCGGAGTGGTGGACCTACTCGCTCAGTGACTTCCTGCTGTTCTCGCCACGAGTCTACTACCGGCTGATCGAACTGCACAACCGCGACTGGTGGCCCGCGCACCTGGCTGCGGCGCTGCTCGGCCTCGGCCTGGCCGTCACCGTCCGCGCCGAGGGTGCGCGGCTGCAAGCACCACTCCTTGCGCTGCTCGGCGGCGCCTGGCTGTGGATCGCCTGGGCGTTCTTCTGGGAGCGTTACGCCACCATCAACTGGGCCGCGCCCTACGTGGCGCCGGCCTTCGCATTGCAGGGGCTCATCCTGATCGTCGCGGCCCTGCTTGCGGCCCGCGCCAAGCCGCCACCGGCAACGCCCGCCCGCCGCACCGTGGGCGGCCTGCTTCTGGCGTTCGGGCTCGCCGGCTACCCACTGCTGGCGCCGGCGCTCGGCCGTCCGTGGCGCGCTGCGGAGACCTTCGCCGTCCTGCCCGATCCGACTGTCGTCGCGACCCTGGGCGTGCTGACGCTGGCGAACCTGCCTCTGCGCCGGCTGGCTCTTGTGGTGCCTGTGCTCTGGTGCCTCGTCACCGGCGCCACGCTCTGGACGATGGGCGCGGCGGACGCTTTCGCCGCCCCGGCCGCGGCACTGGCGGCCCTTGTCGCGACCTGGACCAGCGGACGCGGACGCCGCCACACGCCGCCCCGCCCCTGAAGCACCCCGCGCTGCGCCCGCGTCAGCCTGGGCTGATCATCTGCTCCGGCCGCACGATGGCATCGAAGTCGTCGGCGGGGATGCCGTCCTTGAGGGCTTCCTCGCGCAGCGTCGTGCCGTTNCTTGTGCGCGGTCTTGGCGATCTTGGCGGCGCGGTCGTAGCCGTACTTCGGTGCGAGCGCCGTCACGAGCATGAGCGAGCGCTCGAGCCCCGCCTTGATGTTGTCCTCGCGCGCCTCGATGCCGACCACGCAGTTGTCCGTGAAGGACACCGCGGCATCCGCCAGCAGACGCACGGACTGCAGGAAGTTGTAGGCCATCACGGGATTGAAGACATTCAGCTCGAAATGGCCCTGGCTGCCCGCAAACGTGAGCGCCGCGTGATTGCCGAAGACGTGGGCGCAGACCATCGTCAGCGCCTCGCACTGGGTCGGATTGACCTTGCCCGGCATG
>JAGRKR010000236.1 GCA_020442225.1 Hyphomicrobiaceae bacterium
CCGCCGTCGTCGGCAGCAGCCTGCCGATGCTCCTGCGCTACGCCGACCGCAACGCCATGGCCGTCTCCGTCGAGAACCGCGTGCCATTCCTGACGGGCGAGCTGGTGTCGTTCGCCTTCGGCCTGCCCGACGAGATCCTGATCGATCGCCAGGGCACGCTGAAGCGCGTCCTGCGCGATGCCCTGCGGGGGCTGGTGCCGGACGCCGTGCTCGACCGCCGCGACAAGATCGGCTTCGAGACGCCCGAGGCGCAATGGTTCGCCCGGCACGAGAGCGTGCGCCGCATTGCCAGCGAGGCCGCGGCGCTACCGCTGCCGCCCTGCTTCACGGCAGCCATCCGCGAGGAGATCGGCGCACTCGGGCGCGGCACGCGCCCCTATGCGCCATACCTCTGGCGCGCCATCAACGTCATCCGCTGGAGCGCGCTCTTCGACGTTGCCTTCGACGATTGCCCCGGCTCGGAGGCGGCGGCATGAGGATCCTTCTGCTGGCTCACGCGTTCGCGCCGTTCAACGCCAGCGGTGCGGTCCGCGCCGTCAAGCTGGCGGAACATCTGCTCGCCACCGGACACGATGTGCGCGTCATCACCGGCACGCCGCACCCCTATCCCGAGACGCTGGCGACCACGTTTCCGGCCGATCGCGTCACCGCCACTCCCTGGCTGCGGGTCGAGGCTCCACTCGACGCGCTGCGACGCCAGCTCGGCCATCGCGTGGGGCGCACCTCCGCCCCCGCCTCGCCCGGCGGTCGCTCGCGGCCATCGCTCGCCGCGCGCGGTGTCCTCGCCTATCGCAACGTGCTGTCCGTGCCCGACCCGCAGATCGGTTGGCTGCCGTATGCGGTCGCGGCGGGGCGACGCCTGATCGAGAACTGGCGGCCCGAGCTCATCTATTCGACGGCGCTTCCCTTCGCGAGCCACATGGTCGCCGCGCGGCTCGCAAAGCGCGCCGGCTGCCCCTGGGTCGGCGAGTTCCGCGACCTTTTCTCCGCCAACCCCTATAGCGACGTCTGGCCCTGGCGCGCCCGTCTCGACACCCGGATCGAGCGCCGCGTCATGGCGTCGGCGAGCGCCGTCGTTTCAGTGTCGCCGCAGATGACCAGCTATCTCGCAGACCTTCATGCCAAGCCGGCCGTGACGGTCATGAACGGCTTCGACCCCGCCGATTTCGCGCGCGCACCCGACATGACCGGGATGTTCGACGCCCGCAGGATCGCCATCGTCTACACGGGCATCATCTATCCGGGCCGCCGCGATCCAGCGGCGCTGATCGCTGCCCTGGCGATGCTCGGCGAGACGCGGCAGGCGTTCGACGTACGCTTCTACGGACCGCCGGCGGATGCCGTGATGCCCGCGGCCCGCGCTGCCGGTGTCGACGATGTCGTCTCCGTCCATCCGCCCGTGCCCTATCTGCAGTCGCTCGGTTTGCAGAAGGCCGCCGATGTCCTGCTGCTGCTGCTCTGGGACAGCCCGCTCGAAAAGGGGGTGCTGACGGGCAAGCTCTTCGAGTACATCGGCGCCGGCCGGAGCATCCTCTCGCTCGGCTGCCTCGACGGTGCGGCGGCGGAACTCGTCCGTGCGCACGACCTCGGCCTCGCAGCCACGGACCCGGCCATTATCGCCGACTGGCTGGGGGCGCGCGCGCGCGCTAAGACGACCGGCACCACCACGCCACCGGCCAGCCGACCCGATCCCGTCTCGCTCTTCTCGCGCCGCGCCCAATTCGAGCAGCTCGAGCGATTCCTGACGGCCCAGGGTTTGCTGAGCGCACCGCAGGCCCATGGGGCGCGCACGGCGTCATGAAGCATGCTATGGAGCCGGGGGGCCATGGACGAGCGCATGCGCCATGCCCGCAGCACGTCTCGCACGAGCAGCGAGGCAAGTGAGCGCCCGATGGATCGTCTCGACATCCTCTACGTGATCTCGTCGCTCGCCGTCGGCGGCTCTGAGCGTCAGCTCTCGGCACTCGCCAGCCGCCTGGCGGAGCGCGGCCATCGCATCACGATCTTCTGTCTCTATGGCGCCGGTCCCTATGCCGACGGACCGCGCAGCAAGGGCGTGACGATCATCGCGCCCCGCCGGGGCCCGCGCGGACCCGTCGCCGGTCCCCTCGCCAGACTCGCCAGCGGCGGCGCACTTCTGGTGACGGTGACGCGCCTGTTTCTGCTGATGCTCGT
>JAGRKR010000237.1:0-11678 GCA_020442225.1 Hyphomicrobiaceae bacterium
GAAATCCCAGTGCGGGTAGTCGGTGGCGAACATCAGCCGGTCGATACCGATCCAGTCGATCACGTCGGTCAGATGCTTGCGCCGCTCCGGCTCCTCCATCGGCTGCGTCGTCATCCAGACGTGCTCGCGGATGTACTCGGACGGCAGACGCTTCAGGTGAGGGGTCTCGTCGCGCATGCGCTTCCAGTTGCGGTCGAGCCGCCACGAGAGCGCCGGCAGCCAGGCGAAGCCCGATTCGATCAGCACGACCTTGAGGCTGGGGAAATGCTCGAACACGCCCTCGAGGACCATGCTGGAGAGCAGGGCCTGACAGCACTGGGCGTGGCCACTCATCTCCTCGATATAGTAGGAGGGCCAGCCGCTGCCCGTGACGGGGTAGCCGCCGTAACCGAAAGCATGGATGCCGATGGGCAGGTTGTTGCGCGCGGCCGCCTCGTAGATCGGCCAGTAGCGGCGCTGGCCGAGGGGCTCGGCCGTCCGGCTCATGAGCAGAACCTGCACGAAGTGCGGCGAGCCGGCCCAGTGCTCGATTTCGGCGGCGGCGGCCCGGCCGTCCTCGTAGGGCACCACGATCGAGGCCTTGAGGCGCGCGTCCTTCTCCGTCCATTCCGCGACCTGCCACTCATTCATGGCGCGCGCGAGGGCGGCGCCGAAGTCGAGGTTCTGCACGGCGCCGGGCGACGGCGTGATGGCATTGAGGATGCCGAGCTCGACATTGTTCGGGTCGAGATGCTGAGCGGCCATGAAAGCGACATCGGTGCCGGGCTTGCCGCCGTCCGGCAGGTAGGTGTCGCGGCGGCAGGCGTCCGGCTGGCCTTTCGGGTAGGCCGGACCCTTCTGGTAGCCGTGCCTCGGAAGCGCGCCGTAGGTCGCGTAATGCCTGCGCCAGCGCTCCGACAGGAAGGGGTCGAGCGAATTCGCCGCCTTGGGCCGGGGATGGATGTCCCCGTCGGCGATCGCCAGGCCGACACGCGCGGCCGCCTTGATCTGGTTGCGGTCCCGAACCTCGATGTTCACGGCGCTTCCTCCCTCAGGCGAGAGTATGTCTCGAGCGGATTGTCCAGAAGTATCTTACGAACGAGGTCGCGAGGCAAACCCGGCGGCAGCGCATCGCCGCCGTCGAACTGCCAGTGCGGATAATCCGTTGAAAAGAGCAGGAAATCATCGCTGCCCATATGGTCGAGCACCTTGGCGAGCGCATCCGGGCTTTCCGGCGCGTCGAGCGGCTGGAGCGTGAATCGCACGTGGTCACGGACGATGTCCTGGGGCGGTCGATCCACCCAGGGGATCTCCATCTTGAGGCCGCGCCAGTATTTGTGCAGTCGCCACACGAAGGCCGGCAGCCAGGTGAAGCCGGACTCGATCAGAACCACCTTGAGCGCTGGGAACTTCGCGAACACGCCCTCGGCGATGAGGCTCGCGAGTTGCGCCTGGAAGGCCTGGGCCTGGGCGACGTAGTCCTCGGTGTAATAGCTCGGCCAGCCGACGGAGGTGACGGGATGGCGGTAGCCGCTGCCTGCATGGATGCCGATGGGCAGGCCGTGACGCTCGGCGGCGGCGTAGATCGGCCAGTGATGACGCCGGCCGAGCATGGTCTCGCCCATGACCAGCAGCAGCACCTGTACGAAGCGCCGATCGGGCGCCCAGCGTTCGATCTCCTCGACGGCCATCTCCGCGTTCTGGATCGGCACGACGATGGAGGCGCGCAACCGCGGCTCCTTGTCGAGCCATTCCCGGGCGATCCACTCGTTCACGGCGCGCGCGAAGACAGCGGCCATATCCTCGCTGAAGAGGAGCTGGATGCCGTAGAGGCAATTGCAGATGGCGAGGCGCGAACCGAAGGCGTCGAGGGCCTGGCGTTGTACGAGCTCGAGGTTGGCGCCGGCCTTGCCTGTTGCCGGCCGCCAGTCGGGCCGCGCGCTCAACGGCGCCTCGGTCGGATAGCTGATGGAATCGAGCTCGTGGACGCCTCGCTCGACGACGGTTTCCCGCCAATGGTCGTCGAGATAGGGGAGCAGGGCCTTGAGGCTCGGCACTGCCGGATGGATGTCGCAATCGATAGGCCTGATGTCGGCGAGCATTTCGGTCCTCTGACAAGCGCCAGCGGCAGCAACGATCACCCGTTCGCGCGATCTTGTCCAGACTTTCGGGCGCGTGCGATGTTCATCCTTCCCCCTCAGGCGGGAGCCGGCGGGGGACGTCGCAGCGCCAGCATCTGCTGGATCAGCACCGGCACGAGCACGGCGATGGCGATCATGTCGGTCTTGCTGCCCGGCACCACCAGCATCAGGCCGCCGATGCCGAGGAGCCAGCGGAACAATCCCGGCACAATGCGCAGCGCGTATCCGGTCAAGGCCATGCCGAGCAGGAAGACGCCGGCCGCGCAACTCGCGGTCGTCTGCAGGAACTTGGCCCAAGTGAAGTGGTCCGGCAGCACGATCAGCATGGCTGGCGAGTAGCAGAACACGAACGGCACCAGCACCTTGGCATTGCCGAGCTTGAAGGCGGCGGTTCCGGTTCGCCAGGGATTGGAGCCTGCGATCGCGGCTGCGGCATAGGCGGAGGTGCAAACGGGTGGCGTGATCTCCGAGATGATGCCGTAGTACAGCACGAACAGGTGCGTGGCGAGCGGCGGGATGCCGAGGTTCGTGAAGGCCGGCTGCGCCACGGTGACGAGCATGATGTAGAGGGCCGTCGTCGGTACACCAGCACCCATCAGGATGCAGCTCACGGCGATGAAGACCATGGAGATGAAGACGGCGGCATCCTGCACCGTGTAGAGCGTGAACGGCAGCCATGAGACCAGCGCGTAGGCCGGCTGGGCGAGCTGCAGCGCGGCATTGGTCACCATGAAGCCCATGCGGAAGGCGAGGCCCGTCAGCGTGATGACGGCGACCACGACGCCGACCGCGGCGCAGATGGCGCCGACCGCCAGTGCGCTTCGTCCGCCTTCGTAGAAGGCCTCGAGCACGTCGCGGATCGTCATGCGGTGCATTGGATTGACGAGCCCGACCACGATGGCCGAGGTGATCCCCCAGAAGGCGGCCATGTACGGCGTGTAGCCGGAGAACAGCACGTAGAGGAGGACGAAGAGCGGGATGGCGGACGGCCAGCCGCGCTTGAGAACAGGGCCGAGTCGCGGGATATCAGCCGGATCCTGGCCTTTGAGGCCGAGCTTCTTCGCCTCGAAGTGCACGATCGTCAGAACGCCCAGGTAATGCATGAGCGCCGGCATGATCGCGGCGATGGCAATGCTCGAGTAGGGCATGTTGAGGTATTCGGCCATGATGAAGGCCGCAGCGCCCATGATCGGCGGCGTGACCTGGCCGCCGGCGCTCGAGGCGGCCTCGACACCGCCGGCGAAATGTCCGGGGTAGCCGAGCCGCTTCATGTTCGGGATGGTGAGCGAGCCCGTCGAGACGACGTTGGCGACGGCCGAGCCGGAGATCGTGCCGAAGAAGGCCGACGAGACGACGGAGACCTTGGCGGGGCCGCCGGTGAAGCGCCCGGCGATGATCGTCGAGATGTCGACGAAGAGCTGGCCAAGCCCCATGCGCTGAGCCACGGCGCCGAACAGCACGAAATGGAACACCACTGTCGAGGCGACCCACAGCGGGATGCCGAAAATGCCCTCGGAGGGGAAATAGACGTTGTTGACGAACTGGTTCCAGTTCACGCCGGGATGCTTCAGGATGTCGAGCGGCATGTACGGCCCGAACAGCGCAAAGCAGGCGAACAGAACAACGATGATCGGCAGCACCAGCCCGATCGTGCGCCGCGTCGCCTCGAGCACCAGCAGGATCAGGATCGAGCCGAAGAAGACGTCGATCGGGGCGGGATTGCCCTGGCGCAGCGCCTGTGTCTTGACCGAAAGATGCCAGCCGAAGAGCTGGAGGTCGAGGCCTTCCCAGGAGACGCCGATCCACAGTGCTGAGGCGATGCCGAGCAGCCCCAGCAGCCAGTCGTAGAGCGGGACCCCGCCCGGTGCGAGCATGCCGCCGCGGGGCGTCGCGGAGGCGGCGCTCGAGCGGTTGACGATCGGGAACAGGATGAAGATCAGCAGCAGCACACCAGAGAGGTGGATGCCCATGTGCCAGTAGTCGACGGGGATGCCGGTGCCGGCGGTGATGTAGTGATAGCCAGCGAAGACGACGAGGAAAATGAAGACGAAGGCGCCGAGGAACGTGCCCGGCGTGCGCATGCGCCGCTCGGATTCGTACTCCTCCTCGATCTCCTTGGCGCGCTTTGCGTCAAGCTTCTCGCTCTCGCTCGCCATGGCATGGCCCCCGTCTCGCCGTGTCGTGAATGCAGGACGGCCGGTGCGCGGTTCTTGCCACGCACCGGCCGCCGGTCGATGTCAAGGGTGGAAGTCCGGCCTCACTTGATGAGGCCCTTCTCCCTGTAGAATTTCTCCGCGCCGGGGTGCAGCGGAGTCTTCACCGCCTTGAGCGCGCTTGCGAGCAGCATGACCTTGGCCTTGGCGTGGCCGGAGTCGAACAGCTTGCGGGAGTTGTTGTTCCAGAGCGCGGCGGTGATGTCGTAGACGAGCTTCTCCGGCACGTCGGCGCTGACGACCCACTGTGCGCCCACGGCCACGGTCTTCACGTCCTTGGTCTGGCCCTCGTAGGTGCCGGCCTTGATGACGTCGTCGTAGTAGTAGGGCACGACCTTGAGGAAGGCGGCGCGCTCGGCATCGGACATCTCGTAGAGCTTCATGCCCTTGGTGGCGGCGAGCTGGGTGATGGCCGAGAGCGGCGTGCCGCCGACCACGAAGAAGGCATCGATCTGGCCGTCAGCGAGGCGGTCGGCGCTCTGCTGCGTGTTGAGCTCGGCAGCCTTGATGTCCGTCTTGGATATGCCGAAGATCTTCAGCAGCTCGAGGACCACGACCTGGGTTCCGGAGCCTGCCGGGAAGATGCCGACGCGCTTGCCCTTGAGATCCTTGAGGCTCGCAATCGTGGAGCCCTTCGGCAGGACGAGGTGCATGTGTTCGGGGAAGAGATTGGCGATGACGCGGATCTTCCCGTACTTCTTGTCGAATTTGCCGAGGCCGTTGTACGCCTGGAAGACGATGTCGGCGGCGGCCAGCCCGGATTCCATCTGCCCGGTCTGCACGGCCGTGACGTTGGCCACCGAGGCGTTGGAGGACTGGGCGATAGCGACGAGGCCGGGCACGCCGCAGGCGCCGCCCTTGTCGCACGGACGCGAGCCCGGCGGGGCAGAGATGGCATTGGCGATGAGGCCGCCGATCGGGAAATACGTGCCGCCTGCGCCTCCCGTGCCGATGCGGAAGAATTTCATTTCCTGGGCAGCAGCCAGGGTGGAGCCGAGCGCTACGACCAGCGCGGCTGCCCCCGCGAATGCGTACTTGAGACGTCTCATCCGATCCTCCTTCAACAGGGGTTGCGGTTCGCCGTGCGGCACGACAACGAAGCTCACTGACGACCCCGGACAGTTTCGCATTCCAGAGGCGAGGTGCCAACTGGTACTGTAGTCTGACGCGCGGGTCTCGTTACCGGGGCATCGAGCGAAGCTCCCGCATGTCTTGGCCGGGGGGCGAAGGTATGAAGGCAGGGGCACGTCAGCGACCATGGAAAAACGCGTCGTCGTGATCGGGGCGGGCATCGTCGGCGTGTGCTCGGCTCTGGAGCTTGCCCGCCGCGGGGCGAAGGTGACGCTGGTCGATCGCCAGGAGCCGGGTATGGCCTGCTCCTGGGGCAACGCCGGGGCGCTGGCGTCCTGGTATTGTGTGCCGATGGCCATGCCGGGCCTGCACAAGAAGGTTCCGCGCATGCTCCTCGACCCGGAGGGGCCATTGTCGCTGCGGCTCGGCGCCTTGCCGCGCACGCTGCCCTGGCTCTGGCGCTTCCACCGGCAGGCGCGGGAGGAGACGGCGCGGCAGGTCTCGGAGCCGCTCTTCGCCCTCTATCATTCCAGCGTCGAGCTGCACGAGGGGCTGGCGCGGGAGGCCGGTGCGCAGGCTCTCATTCGCTCGACGCGCTACCTCTATCTCTACCGCAAGCCCGAGGACTACAACCCGAACGCGCTGGAGTGGCAGCTTCGCCGCCAGTACGGCGCCGAAATCGAGGTTCATGACGGTGTGGAAGCCATCCGTGAGCTGGAGCCATCGCTGGCGCCGGTCTACCGGCGCGCGGTCACGGTCGGTCCGCTGGCGCGCACGCTGGAGCCCTATCGCCTGACCGTGGCCTATGCGGATCTTCTGCGGCGGATGGGCGGGACGGTCCTGCAGGCGGAGGTAACGAGGCTCGAGTCGTCGCCCGCGGGGGTGAGCGTCGTGACGCGCGGCCAGCGGCTCGCGGCCGACCTCGCGGTGGTCGCGGCAGGAGCCTGGTCGGCGGATCTCGTACGGTCGCTCGGCGTGCGGCTGCCGCTGATCGCCGAGCGCGGCTATCACATGACGTTCGCGGACCCCGGCGTGGAGCTGACGCACTGCGTGCATCCGACGGACCGCTCGCTGCTGATCACCTCCCAACTCGGCGGCTTGCGCCTGGCGGGCACCGACGAGCTCGCCGGCCCCGACGATGCCCCGCGCTGGCGGCGCGCCGAGATCATGCGCAAGATTGCGGCAGAGCTTTTCCCCTCCGCGAACCTCGGCAAGGGCACGCGCTGGATGGGACCGCGCCCGGGCTTTCCCGATACGCTGCCGGCGATCGGGCCGCTACCCGGCCATCCCAATGTGCTGATGGCGTGCGGGCATGGTCACGTCGGCTTGACGGGAGCGCCGATGACAGGGCGCATGATCGCCGCTCTCGCGGCCGGCGAGTCGCTGAACATCGACGTCACCCCGTACGCGCCAGGGCGCTTTTCCGCTCGCCGGGCGTGACGCCGCAGTGCGTGCGATTAGTCGCGGCCGCCGGGAGAATCCTCGCGCAACGTCTCCCAGAAGTCGAGCTTCTGGCGGCGCAGGGTCTCCGCACAGTCGAATTCGCAGCCGATCCACGTCCCGCCGGGCAGGCGTAGTTCCATGCCATGCGGTCCGCGCCGCACCGGCACGGTCAGCGAGCCGTTGCCATACTGGCTGTGCGCGGTGATCGTACCCTCGCTGCTGCGCCGCTTGCGGGCCGCATCGGCATCCGTGACGGTCGCCAGCCCAACGCCCGCTGCGATCACGGCGAGGATGGCAACGCTCTTGCACGACGGTCGTGTGCGCATGACACTCCTTCTCCGCATCCGGAGCCAATATGATTGGCATGAATCGAGAATGGCTCTCTGTTTGTCTGGAGAGTTTACTTCGGGCGTGATCCGCTCGCCAGTCGCGTTGTCGTGAGGCGAACCGTTGCCTTCGCCTCGACCCGAGAACTGCCACGGTCGCATGGTGCAGTGTCCGACATGAGCTGGACGAAACAGATCTACATCTATTGCGAGCGAGGCAGCGATCCCGCGTTCTGGGCCGAGCCGGTCAATGCGCTCACCAATGGGGCCTTTCTCGTGGCCGCCGGCGCCGCGTTCGTAAGGCTGCGTAGAAAGCAGCCGCACGAGCGGTCGGCCGATCATTACCTGCTGGTGGCCATCGTCGCCGCGATCGGGACCGGCAGTTTCCTGTTCCACACCTTCGCGACCAAGTGGGCGGAGCTTGCCGACGTGGCGCCGATCGGCATCTTCATGCTCGTCTACATGACCATCGCCCTCTCGACGTTCCTCAAGGTGGTGCCGGGCCTGAGCTTCATCGGCACGGTGGCGTTCGCCGGGCTCTTCTACCTGGCCGGCACTGTGAAATGCGGCACCGGCCCCCTCGATGTCGGACTGGGCGGAGCGGGGACGCCTTGCCTCAATGGCTCCGTCGGTTATCTGCCGGCACTTTTTGCCATGCTGATCATCGGCTGGGTCCTGAGGGCGCGCCGCCATCCAGCAGGCCGCCTCATCCTGACGGCCGGGCTCGTCTTCATCGTGTCGGTGACGCTGAGGTCGATCGACAAGAGTGCGTGCGCGATGGCCAGCGTCGGCAACGTGCGCATAGGGACCCACTTCGCCTGGCATTGCCTCAACGGAGTGACGCTCTACCTCCTGCTGCGCGCGGCCATCGATCATTGGGCCTATGGCACGGTGCAGGAGATCCTGCCGCCGCGGGCGGGCACTGGCCGCGTCCGCACCTGAAACGGCACTTGCGCCAGATGGGACATTCGGCTTCGAATGGCTGCGGCGCATGACATCGGCGCGCCGGATGGAAGGATGCGAGACGATGACCGATAGGCTACTTCCCACGACGCTGGTGGGCAGCTACCCGCAGCCGGGCTGGCTGGTCGACAAGGCGGCGCTGATGCGCGCCGGGCCGCCGCGCGTTCGCATGCGGGAGGTCTGGCGTTTCGAGGGGGCGCTGCTCGACGAGGCGCAGCGCGATGCCGCCCGTCTGGCCGTCGCCGACCAGGAGCGGGCCGGCATCGACATCGTCACCGACGGCGAGGTGGGGCGCGAGAGCTATTTCAACCTGTTCGCGACCAGTCTCGACGGCATCGATCTCGACAATCCCGGCATCGCCATCAATAGGCGCGGCAAGAAGACCGCTGTACCGCGCGTCACCGGCCCGATCGTCTGGCGGGAAAGCGCGCTCGCTCCGGCGGCGGCTCATCTGCGAAGCCTCACGAGCCGCCCGATCAAGGTCACGGTGCCCGGTCCGTTTACGCTCACGACGCTTGCCGAGGACCAGCATTACCGCGATCCCGTGGCGCTCGCGCAGGCCTACGCGGTCGCGGTCAACCAGGAGCTCAAGGCGCTGAAGGCGGTCGGGGTCGATGTCGTACAGCTCGACGAGCCCTATCTCCAGGCCGAGCCGGACAAGGCGCGCGCCTACGCAGTCCCCGCCATCACCGCCGCGCTCGAGGGCGTTCCCGGCACGAAGGCGCTGCATCTGTGCTTCGGCTATGCCTACGTTGTGAAGGAGAAGCCCAGCGGCTACTCGTTCCTCGCCGAGCTGGCGGATGTTCCGGTCGATCAGATCTCGATCGAGGCGGCCCAGCCGCGGCTCGATCCGGCGACGCTGCCGATGCTGGCGGGCAAGAGCTACATCTATGGCGTGCTTGATCTCGGCGACGAGAGCGTCGAGCCGGCGGCGGTGGTGGCCGCGCGCATTCGCGCGGCGCTCCGCCATATTCCGGCCGAGCGGCTGATCCTCGCCCCCGACTGCGGCATGAAGTACCTGCCGCGCGACGTCGCCTACGGCAAGCTCGACGCCATGTGCCGCGCCGCCGAGACGGTCCGCCGCGAGCTCGCCGGCTGACGGTCTCGTCTCAGGTGAGCGGCGCGGTCAACACCGTCTGGGCGGGGGACCGCTGCATCAGGCGCTCGTACCAGCGTTGCACCGAGGGAAGGCTCGGGCGCTCGATCGGCAGATGCAACCAGCGATGGGCCGCGCAGCCGATGGGAATGTCGCCCATGGTGAAGGTGTCGCCGGTGATGTAGGCCCGATCCGCCAGCACGCGCTCGAGAATGCGCATCTTGGCCTCGCTTTCGGCGATGGACTTGGCGATCGCCGCCATGTCGCGCTTCTCCTCGGGCGTGCGGATCAGGCCCCAGAAGGCCGGGTGAGTGGCCGGTGTCAGCGTCGTCGTCTGCCAGTCCATCCAGCGGTCGGCATCGGCGCGCTTGGCGACATCGCGGGGGGACAGCGTGCCTTCGCCATGCTTCGCCGAGAGATAGCGGACGATGGCGTTGCTTTCCCAGAGCACCACGTCGCCGTCGATGATGGTCGGCACGCGGCCGTTGGGATTGAGGGCCAGGTACTCCGGCGTGTCGTTTCCGCCGAAGGCGCCGCCGATGTCCTTACGCTCGAACGGAATGCCGAGCTCCAGAACGCACCAGACGACCTTCTGCACGTTGATCGAGTTGGCGCGGCCGAGCAGCTTGAGCATATGCATGTCTCCTGAGGGATGGGGCGGCGGCGGGCGGGACGCCATGCGGCCCGCCATGCGCGCGTCGTGCTATTTCTGTCGGGCGAAGGGGTTGGTCAGCTTGCCGATACCGGTGATCTCGATATCGACGACATCTCCGTCCTTGAGGTTCGGGGAATGACCGTCGGTGCCCATCCACAGGACGTCGCCGGGATGCATCGTGATGTAGCGGGTGATGGTAGAGATGAAGCGGGCGACGCCGAACAGCATTTCGTTGGTCTTGAAGCGCTCGGTCTCCTTGCCGTTGACCCGGCAGATCGTCTCGAGCTTGTCGAGGTCGACGTCTGTCTCGATCCACGGTCCCATGGGCTTGAAGGTGTCGGTGTTCTTCGCGCGCCAGAGCGTCTTGTCGGACTTCTGCCAGGTGCGCTCGGAAACGTCGTTGCCGACGGTGTAGCCGAGCACGCAGGAGAGCGCCTCGGCCTCGGAGAGATTCCTTGCCGTCTTGCCGATGACGGCCACCAGCTCGCCCTCGTATTGCACGGACTCGCTGGCGTCGCTGGGTATGACGACCGTCTCGCCATGGGCGATGAGTGCGTTGTTCGCCCGATAGCCGACATCGGGCTGCTTCGGCAGGTTCGGCTCCTGGCCGAGCTTCTTGGCCATCTCGATGACGTGCTTGGGATAGTTGAAGCCGACGCAGTAGAAGGTCTGCGGTATGACCGGCACCTCGATCTTGACGTCGCCCAGGGCATGGCTGCGGCTGGTCGCCTCGTAGCCACGGAAGGGGTCGCCCGAAACCTCCTTGACCCGGTCACCCTCGACCATCCCGTAGGCGGTCCGCCCCTGGGTCGTAAACCTCATCCAGCGCATTCTCGTCTTGCTCCTTTACCGGCCTGAATACAAAGTTTCCGCTGAAGCGGCTTTCGTGGCAAGCTGCATAGCGAGGTGTGCACGGCGCGTCGAGCGGTGGCCTGAGATCCAGGCCGGCCGACGCTGCGTATTGCCACGACTATGAGTGCTCATGGAAGGGACGCAGATATGCGAGAGAAGGGTGGTCGCCTCAGTTCGGTGAAGACGAGCGTGTCGGGGACGACCGGACGCCCCGAGCGGTCGGAGGTCGAGGCGGCCTTCCGCACCATCATCCGCTGGACGGGTGACGATCCCGACCGCGACGGGCTCCGTGAGAGTCCGGCCCGCGCTGCGCGCGCCTTCGAGGAGTTCTTCCAGGGGTACAGACAGGACCCGGAGGATATCCTGCGCAAGACCTTCGAGGAGACGGACGGCTACGACGAGATGATCGTGTTGCGCGGCATCCGCTTCGAAAGCCATTGTGAACATCATATCGCGCCGATCATCGGCCGCGCTTGGGTCGCCTACGTGCCCAAGGATCGCGTGGTCGGCATCTCCAAGCTCGCGCGCGTGGTGGAGATCTACGCCAAGCGCCTGCAGATCCAGGAGCGGCTGACTGCGCAGATCGCCAACACCATCGATCGGGTCCTGCAGCCGCAGGGCGTCGGCGTCGTGGTGAAAGCGACGCATCACTGCATGACGACGCGCGGCGTTCACAAGCACGACACAGACATGGTGACGAGCCGCATGCTCGGTTGCTTCCGCGACAGCCCCATCACGCGCCAGGAGTTCCTGGCCCTGGTGGAGTAGCGTAGCTCGCGGTGCGGCGCCCGATCGACGGACGCCGCCGCCGGCTGAGTAGGTCCGGGGCAGGCGCTATTCGGCCGCGTCGACGATGGCCTCGGCCGCCGTGTTGTCGACGATCACGGGCGTGTCGTAATACGTGATCTCCGGCTCGGCGCCGTAACGCTCGGCGATCAT
>JAGRKR010000237.1:11798-16549 GCA_020442225.1 Hyphomicrobiaceae bacterium
TTCGGGGCGGAGCCGCGAAACAGATCGGCCATCGTGTCGAGCGGCGTGCCGGGGGGAACCTTGAAACGTACGATGGCGGTGATCATGAAAGCCTCCGTGTTCGGAAAGAGCTCCGGATGGCTCCAGCGTAGTCGTGTGGAGCGACGATGAAAAGCCGTCAACGACACCGAAGTGCTACAGACCCGTGATGCAATGGGGCCTTGCAGGGGTGCGGCGTTGACAGGGGGCGGGCACTCGCCGAGGATTGACGCATCATGAAAGCTATTTCGATTCAACTCGACGAGGATGTCGCGCGCTGGGCGCGTATGAAGGCGGCCGAGCGCGAGACGAGCCTCTCCAAGATGATCGGTGAATTGCTGCGCCAGACCATGCTCGACGAGCAGGGGTTCGAGGCGGCGCGCCGCGATTTCGCCTCGGTGAAGCCGGTGGCGCTGAAGCTGCCGGGCGAGCCCTATCCCGGCCGCAGGACGCCATGACGGTCTCCATCTTCGTAGATACGACGATCCTGCTCTACGCCCGTGACGCCAGCGAGCCCGAGAAGCAGCCGCTGGCCGCCGCCTGGCTGGAGGCGCTGTGGGACCGTCAGTGCGGACGGCTGAGCTTCCAGGTGCTGGAGGAATGCTACACCCGGCTGGCCCGCAAGACGGCCCCGGCCATGGACCGCCACGAGGCGCGCCGCTACGTCGCGAGCTTCCTCGCCTGGCGGCCGGTTCCGGTCGACGGTCAGGTGATCGAGACGGCCTGGGCGGTCGAGGATCGCTTCTCGCTGCCCTGGGCCGACTGCCTCATCGTCGCTGCGGCCCAGGTGGCGGGCTCCGCCTACATCCTGAGTGAGGCCCTGCCGCACTGGCAGGACTTCGGCGGCGTCAAGGTCGCCAGCCCGTTCCGGCTGCGGGCCGAGGCGCTGCTCGGGCCGGCGAGCTGAGCGGCTTCAGACTTTCGCGCGCTTCAGCAGGCTGGCGGCAGCGTCGGCATAGACCCGCGCGCCCCGCACGATGTCGGCATCCGACGTGTTCTCCGACCAGTGATGGCTGATGCCACCGATGCTCGGCACGAACAGCATGCCGGATGGCATGTGCATGGCCATGACCTGGGCATCGTGGCCGGCGCCGCTCGGCATGCGCGTGTGCTTGCCGGGCGCATGATGCTCGGCGGCGGCCTCGAGCGCGTCCTGGAACGTGGGGGCCATGACGGCCGGCACGCTCTGGCGCAACGTCTCGACGCGGACGCGACATGGTCCCTTGGCATCAGCCTCGGCGGCGATCTCCTTGAGCGTGCGCTCGAGCAGGAGCAGTCGCTCGGGATCGGCATCGCGGAACTGGAACAGCAGCTCTGCGTGCCCGGGAATGATGCTGCGCTGTCCCGGATCGAGCGTGATCCTGCCGGTCGTCCATACGGAGCGCGGCCCGGCGACCTCGGGAAAGCGCCGGTCGATCTCCACGGCGAGCTTCGCCAGGGCCACGCCGGCATCCTTGCGGATGGCCATGCGCGTGGTGCCGGCATGGTTCTGTACGCCGTCGAAGACCACGAGATACTGCCAGACGCCGACAACGCTCGTGACGATGCCGATCTCGAGCTGGTTCGCCTCGAGCCAGTCGCCCTGCTCGATGTGCGACTCGAGAAAGCCGACATACCCCTTCGGATCGACCGAAAGGCGCGGCCGGCCGGCAAGGCCGGCACGCTTCAGGGCATCGCGCAGCGGCTCGCCGTGCGTACGGTCGGCGAGCGTGTCGATCTCGGCCTCGGGCAACTCGCCCATCAGTGAGCGTGAGCCGAGGAAATTGCCGAAATGGCCCTCCTCGTCGCAGAACCCGATGACATCGACGGCCGCGCCGGCCAGCTCCGGGCTCGCCTTGACCGCCCGCGCGGCCTCGAGGGCGTAGATGACGCCGAGCGGCCCGTCCAGCCAGCCGGCGTGGTTCTGGCTCTCGATATGCGATCCTGCCAGCAGGCGCGGGCCCTTGGCGCCGCTCAGGCCCACGACGTTGGCGATGCCGTCGATGGTGACCTCGTAGTCGAGGGCGCGGAGCTGGTCGGCCAGCCAGTGGCGCGCGGCCATGTCGGCGTCCGAGAGCGTCGGCCGGTGTACGCCTGTCTTGTAGGTGCCGAACTGGCGCAGGGCGTTGAGATCGCCGAGCACGCGAGCGGGATCGATGTTGACCATGGCGTGCTGCTCCTCAGGCGATGGCGACGGGCGCGCGGCGCGCCGCGGACTGCGGAATGGCCTCGAGCACGGAGACCGCGTTGATGGCTTCTTCCGCGGCGACCGGGAACGTTCCCGTGCCGGCCATGGTCGCGGCGAAGGCCTCGAGCTCCGCCCGCTCGATGTCGGGCGGCGGCATCTTGCGCTCGACGGGAGCCCCGTCGGGCCCGGCGACGACCAGCGTATCGAAGCCTCTGAGCTCGCCCCAGCCCTTGCTGCCGAACACCTGGATGCGGAAGCAGGAGGCGGAGGCCAGGACGGACGCCAGGGTGCCGATCGCGCCGCTGCGGAAGGCGAGCAGCATGGCCGTGGTGTCGTCGACGTCCGCCTGCATGACGCGCCGCTGGCTGCGGGCGTCGACCTCGGTCACCGGGCCGCACAGGTTGATGAGCATGTCCAGGGCGTGGATGCCGAGGGCGGTCATGCCGCCGCCGGGGGCCTCCTCGCGGCGTGTGCGCCAGCCGCCCGCGGGATAGCGCAGGCCCGAGCCGGAGGAGAAATTCCCCTCGGCGTGCAGGACGGTGCCGAGCTCGCCGCTGTCGATCATGCGCTTCAGCTCGATGGCCGAGGGCAGGAAGCGGCGGTTCTGGCCGACCGCGAGCGTCACGCCGGCCTTGCCGCACGCGGCGACCACGGCCTCCGCGCTCGCCCGCGTCAGCGTGAACGGCTTGTCCACGAACACGGCCTTGCCGGCCTTGGCGGCGGCGATGGCCTGCTCGGCGTGCTGGGTATGGGGCGTGGCGAGCACAACCGCGGCAATGCCGGGATCGGCGAGCACCTCGGCGTACTCGGTGGCGACGGCGAGCCCATGTGCCCTGGCGAAATCCTCGGACTTCGCCGGTCGCGGGGCGACGCCACGAGTGAAGCGGAGCAACGTGCTCGCCGGCACGCCCTCGCCCTGCACGGAACTGACGAGCCGCTGTCCCCAACGACCGAGCCCGACGATTGCTGCATTGATCACGATCCGGAACCTCCCCTTGAAGCTGATGGACAATACGACAATCTGAAGCCATGTCATCAGCTCCGGGTTGCCGGGGGTGGCGCGCACCGCTACCTCTGGCCTGGAGCTGTACAACGCACTGCCGCCCGAGCACGGGCTGCCAGCAGAAGAGGCGCGCTATCCATGACGGACAATCCGTTCTTCTCGGCCTGGTCGACACCGTTCGCGATGCCGCCATTCGCCGACATCACGGTGGCGCATTTCCGCCCCGCCTTCGAGCGGGCGCTGGCCAGCCATCGGGCGGCGATCGAGGCGATCGTGACGGCGCCGGGCGTGCCGACGTTCGCCGACACCATCGAGGCGCTGGAGCTGTCGGACGTCGAGCTGCGCCGCGTCGGCCACGTGTTCTTCAATCTGACCGGCGCCCATACCAGCTCCGAGCTGCAGGAGATCGAGCGGGAGATCGCGCCGAAACTGGCCAGGCACCGCACGGAAATCCTGCTCGACAAGCGCCTCTACGATCGCGTCGCTGCCTTGCAGGCGAAAGCGGACAGCCTCGGCCTCGACGCCGAGCAGGTGCGCGTGCTCGAGCGCTGCGTGACAATGCTGCGGCGCGCCGGTGCGCACCTCGAGCCCGCGAGCAAGACCCGGCTTTCCGAGATCAGCCAGCGGCTTGCGAGCCTCGGCACGCAGTTTTCCCAGAACGTCCTGGCCGACGAGCAGAGCTATCGCCTCGTGCTCGAGGGCGAGGCGGACCTCGCCGGCCTGCCCGACTTCGTACGCCGCGCGGCCGCCGCCACCGCCACCGAGCTCGGCCTCGACGGCAAGCACGTCATCACGCTGGCTCGTTCCAGCATCGAGCCTTTCCTGAAGTTCTCGGCGCGTCGCGATCTCCGCGAGAAGGCGTTCCGGGCCTGGTCCGCGCGTGGCGCCAACGGCGACGCGCACGACAACCGCGCCATCGTCAAGGAGACGCTACTGCTCCGGGCCGAGCGCGCGCGTCTTCTGGGCTTTTCCTCCTTCGCGCACTTCAAGCTCGACGACACCATGGCTCAAACGCCGGAGGCGGCGCGCGAGCTGCTGATGGGACTGTGGGGGCCCGCTGTGGAGCGGGCGGGCGAGGAGTGCGCCGAGCTGCAGGCGCTGGCCGGCCGCGAGGGCGCCAACGAGCGCATCGAGCCGTGGGACTGGCACTACTACTCGGAGAAGGTGCGCAAGGCGAAGTTCGACATCGACGAAGGGGAGATCAAGCCCTATCTGCCGCTGGATCAGGTGATCGCCGCGGCGTTCGACACGGCGCGCCGGCTGTTCTCGGTCGAGTTCAGCGAGCTGGAGGGGCTTCCTGTCTACCATCCCGATGTGCGTGTCTTCGAGGTCAAGGGCAGCGACGGGCGGCACGTCGGCCTGTTTCTCGCCGACTATTTCGCGCGGCCGTCGAAGCGCAGCGGCGCCTGGATGAGCAGCTACCGCTCGCAGAGCAAGCTTGGCGGCGAGCAGCGTCCGATCATCGTCAACGTCATGAATTTCGTGAAGGGCTCGAGTGACGTGCCGACGCTCCTGAGCTTCGACGATGCGCGCACGCTTTTCCACGAGTTCGGCCACGCGCTG